>DASTOD010000758.1:0-8060 GCA_035762645.1 Binatia bacterium
GACCACCCCACGCCAACTGGCAAAAGCCACGATAGCCTCCTATTACGTCTCGGGTCTCGGGTTCCGAGTCTCGGGTTGAAAGCCGAACAGCAACCGTGAACTCACGCAGCCGCCGGGTACTTTATCATCACGCCAAGCATGTCCTGAGCAAAGCCGAAGGGACGCCGCGCGCAAAGTGACGGTCGAAGACCTGTCATCCCAAGTGAATGCGAGGGATCTAAGAAAGATTTCTCCCTTCGGTCGAAATGACAAACATCTTTTTCTTGGCGCCCTTTGCGCGAACACCTCTTTGATTCTGTCTCTCTTTACGTTTGCTGTTTAAAAATCTGCGGAAACTTGGCCTTGAGCTGCGCGCGGACGTCCTCGGGCACCTCGACGACCTTGGGAAACTCGCCGCGAAGCTTTCGGTTGTACGGAATGCAGGCGTCGATCAAGATTCGGTTGTTGAAATTGCCGGGCAAAAACATCGGGTCGCGGCCCGAGGACCAGGCCTTCTGAACGATATCGATATCGCTGACCGGATCGAAGCGCGTCCCCATCGCCCAAAGCACCTGATCGATGTCCGAGCAGTCCACATCATCGTCGACAACGACGCTCCACTTGCCGTTGTAAGCTCCCGCCATGCAGTTCGAGGCGACGTGAAGGACGTTGCGCGCGTGTCCAGGATAGCGCTGGCGGATCTGTATCGCGGTGAAACGCGTCGCCGGCGCGCCTTCGTGATTCCAGACGCCCAGAATGTCGGGCAGGCCGCAGGCTTCGAGCGCCTTCCAAATTTCCGCGGCTCCCGCGATTCCTTTCAGCAATCCGGTCTCGTCCACCGGCTTGTGCTGCGGCGCGCAGGTAAGGATCGGATCGTTTCGATACATGACGGTCTTGACGTTGATGTACGGCCGCGGCACGACGTCGTCCGAGTAATAGCCCATCCATTCGCCGAACGGGCCTTCCGGTTTCACTTGACCCGGCACGGCCTCTCCCTCGAGCACGATCTCGGCGTCCGCCGGAATCGGAAAACCGGTAAAAGGACCCTTCACCACGTTCACCGGCTCGCCGCGAATGCCTCCGGCAAAATCATACTCCGACACCCCGCTCGGCAGCGGGCTCGCGGACAGCATGTAGAGGAGCGGATCCTGCCCGCAGACGACCGCGATTTTCATGTTCTGGCCGCGCTCGAAGTATTTGTCGCGGTGAATGCGACCGTGTTTACCTTCGGTAATCTGGCAGCCGATCGTTTTCTCGTCGTATACCTGACAGCGATACGCCCCGAGATTGTACCAATCGATGTCGGGGTCCTTGGTAATACAGAGATCTGCGGTGCCGATGTAGCGGTGCGTATCCCGCTGGTGATGCAACGGCACGGGCAACTTGAGCAAGTCCACTTTGTCGCCCTCTATGACGTTGTCGAATATGGGGCCGGTCTTGACGTATCTCGGCTTGACGAACGACATGTTTTCCATGCGGTGATGGTAGGCTTTCACGATATCGGCCTTGCGCTCGTATTCCAGCGGCAAGCCCAGAGTCAGCGCAACCCGTTTGACCGTCGAGAATTGCCCGTATAACGTTCGATATCCCTTCGGATAGCCGGGAATTTCGTCGAAGAGTATCGCGGGCGCCTTGCCTCTGGCGCTCTCGGTCAACATCTGCGTTATCGAGCCCATTTCCCTGTCCCAGTCAGCGCCGTTGACTTTGAGCAGCTCGCCCAGTTTATCAACCCGATCCAACCAATCGCGTAAACCGCGGTAGGTGACCGCGCTTCGGGAAGCGCCGATTTTTTCCGGCCGTGCCATGATCTCCTCCTTGGCTGGGAAACTCACTCGCGAAGATGTCGTCCACCATAAGGGGCACCCCTTTTTTTGTCAAGAAAGTCGCAGGTTGTGACTGGCTTATAGCGTATGGCTTATGGCGTATGGTTCGGTCTATATGCCATAAGCTATTAGCCATATGCGACTTCCGGCGCGCCTCATAGCTGGACCTTTTTGAACAGCCTGGCAGACTTCTGTAGCACCTGAGGACAGGCAGTCTCGAGTCCCGCTTCTAGTTCCTAATAGGTTGCTGCAAAAACTTGGCGGAGTCCTTCGACACGGCTCAGGACGAACGCAGGGAAATCAATTCCCTTGAAACTTCCGTTCATGCTGAGGCACTCGAAGCATTCCGAAATTCGTTTCCAGGAGCTGTTAGTTAAACAACCAGAAACCTGAACAAGAAACCAGAAACTATCTTTTACGCTTGTTTCAAAAATTACTTAGTGGTATGGAACGCGCATCTTACGCACAGGCCGAGCGTCGTCGAAGCATAAAAGAAATTCCGTAGCACGAGGGCTCTATGAACCGTGAAAAAGCTTACGACCATCACCTGCGGGTTATCGGTCAGGCGCTGGAAGCGAAAGGCATCGATGTTTTCGAGCTTGAGCACCGCGGCGATCGCTACATCGTCAACGGCAAGCCCGCGAGAACCCCCTCTTTGATCGCCAAACTACGCGACTGGAGAGAACGAATGCTGGGCGAGTCGACCGCCTCCTCCATCATCTATTCACGGGCGGATATTGAGCGGCTCGAGCGCGAAGGACGGGCGAAGCGCCGCAAGGCGGATCGGCTGCCCGACTTCTACAGCCTCTCCAATACAATGCGCACGCTCGGATTTTATCTCGACTCGAAGGACGCCGAACTACTGAGAATTCAAAAGCGGGCTCTTACCGTAACGCTCTTATACCAGAGCAAAGACGGGCATCCGGAGGTTGAGGAACAGAGCATCGCTTCGTTTTATAACCTCTTTCTCTCTCTGTACGATAAGCGCCGCAAAGCGGCGCAGGGCTAGAAAACGCTTCGAGTCAAGGGTGAACAAATCCTGGATTCCCGTTTTCACGGGAATGACGGAGGGAGCTTCGATCGTGTCTTCTGAGCCGTCACTCCGGGCATCCGCCGAAGGACGGATTAGCCTCAGGCTGAAGCGGGAGTCCGGTATTTCTTCAATTGCACTCCTTTGCGGTCTTGGCGACTTGCCGCGATCATAAGTCTTGTTCAACGGCTGTTCATTTGATTTTTTCCTGCAGCATTTTGACCAATTCCTCATAAGAGCTTTTGCCGATGACCCGGTCGAATTGCGACCGGTAATTGTTGACGATGCTGATGTTTTCAACGACCGCATCGTAAACCTTCCACTTCTCTTGAGAGCGCCGCAGTTTGTAGACGATATGGATTTCCTCGCCCTTGCTATTCACCACGCTGGACTCGACTTGAGCGAAACCGTTGTCGATGCTCTCGCGGCCAAATAGAACCTTTTCTCCCGAATAAAAAAGGATCTTGTCGGAATAAATCTTTTCCAGAAACCCGCGGAACAGTTTGACGAATTCCTGCTGCTCCGCCGGGGTTCTGCGGCGCCAGTGCGGACCCAACGCGCGCTTGGCCATGTCTTCATAATCGAAAATGGGGTTGACGGTTTCCTTCAAGCGCTCGATTCGCTCCTTCTTTTTCTCCCGCGGTTGAAATTCCGGGTCTTTGAAGATCTCGATCGCCCGCTCCGCCGTTGTCTTGACTAACTCGAGGGGCTCTCCGGCATGAGCCGGGAAGGCAAAGAGAGAAAGCGCCAAAGCGATTATGCCTCTCACAGTCGACATTACCCCTTTCATTTCGTTCATCCTCCCGCAACCGCAGAATTTACTAAGCAGGTGTTGGTTAATAGACATACGACTACTAAGGGACGAGCCACCCCTTAATATCTTGGCCCGCTCAAAAGAAGCAACCACACGCCGACGGCCAGCAAGATCGAACAAAAAACGGCGGCCGACCCAAGATCCTTCGCCCGCCCGGAAAGCTCATGGGGCTCTTTCCCGATTCTATCGACCACAGTCTCGATCGCCGAATTCAACATCTCGACGACAATGACAAGCATCCAGCTACCGATCAACAAAGCACGCTCCACCGGATCGCGTGTGAGCATCCACGCCGCCGGAACCGCGACCAGCAACAAGAAAACTTCAAGCCGAAAGGCCGCCTGTGTGCCAAACGCCGCGCGCAAGCCCGCAAGGGACAAAAAAGTCGCCCGGACGAGCCGCGCCAAAAGGCCGCTCCTTTCAGGCCTTTGAAAAAGCCCCATCTACGGCCTTTGGCAGTTTCGAGTTCCGAGTCTCGGGTTTCGAGTGGAAACGCGAAACCGGAGAGCCGAAACCAGAAACTCGTGATTTGAGCGTACGCTTCGCTCCAGCGAAAGACCGGACTAATGGAGTGATCCCTTTACAACCCAACACTCCCATACTCCCATACTTCAACACCCCCATCGGTTTTAACCGCCACGTTGTCTTAGCGCATTCAGCACTTTTTCGGAAGTGATGGGCAAAGACTTGATCCTTACGCCTACGGCGTTCTCCACGGCGTTGGCGATGGCGGCAGCCGTCGGAATAATGGCGGTTTCACCGATGCTCATACTGTTATAAGGCCCGCTGCCGGTATTGGACTGCAGGATCGTGGTTTTGAGCGCCGGAATATCTTTAATGTTGGGGATCTTATAATCGCCGAGATTGGCGGTCATCACCCTGCCGCCGTCGTCGACTATCAGCTCCTCCATGGTGCCGTAGCCCATGCCCATCACCACGCCGCCGTCGATTTGGCCCTGGTGCGTGAGCGGGTTGAGAATCGTCCCGGTGTTGTGGGCCGTCGTCAGCCGTTTCACGATGACCGCGCCGGTTTCCTTATCCACTTCGACTTCAGCCACCTGCGCCACCGTGGAGGTCTCCGGCCCCTCCTTCATGTTGACATAATGCCCTTCCGCGACGATCGGTCCGCCGTTGGCGCGGGCGATTTCCGCGAAGCTCATCCGCTTTTCCACGCGTCCGTGAGTGGCGCCGCCGCCGACCAGTATCAACTCATCGGGCGAGGCGTTCATCGCCCGGCCGGCGGCGCGCAAGATCTCTTCGCGCGCCTTCTTCGCCGCCTCGTAAGCCGAGCCGCCGTGGACTCGGGTACTGCTGCTCCCGCGCACGCCCGTGTCCTTCACCACCTTGGTGGTATCCAGGATCTCGACTTTGATCGATTCGAGAGCGACCTTGAGCTCCTCCGCGACGATCTGCCGCATGATGGTGTAAGCGCCCGGGCCGGTGTCGGCGACGGCCGTGGAGAGCGTCACCTCGCCGTTCTCATCGAGCTTGATGAAGGCATAGGATTCGCCGCCCTTCGAAACCCAATTGCCCACCGCGCAGCCGCGTCCGACGTTTTTCCCCGTCGCGGCGCCGGAGCCGGACTCCTCACGCGCCAGCGTCAACGTCTCGGTCGCTTTCACGTGGGCGATGGTCTCTCCCACCGGAAAGTGGTCGCCGTCCTGCATAAAGTTCATGCGCCGGTACTCCGCCGGATCGATCCCCAGTTTTTTGGCGACGATGTCCGCCTGGCTTTCGCTCGCAAAGGAACCCTGGGGATGGCCGGGCGCGCGCATGTAGCCGCACGGGAATTTATTGGTGTAGACGTATTTCTCGTCGATGTAGGTATTCGGAATCCGGTAAGGGCCGCAGGCGTCGTGCGCGCCGACTAAAAACCCCTGCGGGCGGTAGGCGCCATAGGCGCCGCTATCGAAAACAAATTCCATCCGCTGGGCGATCAGCAGCCCGTTTTTCTTCACGCCGGTTTTAATCTTGATCGTGGCGGCATGGCGAGGATTGCCGGCGATCAGCTCCTCGGCATAGTCGATGAGGAATTTGACCGGGCGGCCGCTCTTCTTGGACAGCATGTAGCAGAGCGCCACTTCGTTGGCGTCTCCCTTGCCGCCGAAGTCCCCACCGACGTAGCAGAGGTGAATGACGATCGTGGCGGGCGAAAGCGCGAGCGCGCTTCCGACTTGCTCGCGCATCGCGAACGGGCTCTTGGTCGAGGCCCAAACGTCCGCAGAATTATCGGCGTTCACCCGCACAACGCAGGAGTGCGGCTCGATATAGGCCTGGTGCACCGCCGGCACCTCAAAAACATTCTCGACGATCACATCGGACTGCCTGAACCCCTCCTCCACATCTCCTTTCTTCCAGGTCAAGTGAACAAAAACGTTGCCGGGCGTCTCGATTTTGTGCAACAGCCCTTTGTACTCCTGAAGATTTGGATGGAGCAGCGGCGCCGAAGGTTTCGTCGCCGCCGACGGATCCGTCACCGCAGGCAACTCGTCATATTCGACATCAATCAGCTCGACCGCCCGTTCCGCCGCCTCCTCGGTCTCGGCCGCCACCGCCGCCACCTTCTCGCCGATGTAGCGAACGACGCCATCGGCGAGAAGCGGCATGTCGACGACCTTCTTGCCGATCTTCACCCCGGCGAGATCCTGCCCCGTTAAAACCGCTTTCACGCCGGGTACGGCGAGCGCCCGCGATACATCGATTCGTTTGATCTTGCCGTAAGCGATGGGGCTTCGCAGGACCTTGGCCCAGAGCATATCGGCCAAGACCACGTCGACCGCATAAAGCGCTTTCCCACCCACCTTCTCTTCGCCTTCGACCCTCGGACTGGCAATTCCTAAGACGCGGCTCTGCGCCATGAATTCACCTCTCTCATTCTATTCCGACGCTAAAAAGTCACATCGGACCAGTGAAAAAATCTGTTGAAAATTTTTTTCGCACGACGAAACCATTTTTTTCTTGTGTTCCTGACGGAACTATGGTTTCTGGTAGTTACAACAAACAGGACACCCATCGCAAGAGCAAAGGAGGATAACGATGGACGATGTGAAAAGCCAAATGGACGGCGTGACCCGCCTCTATCTGGAACTGGACGACAAGATCTCGGCCAACGGCGGCGCGCAGAATCTCTTCGGGATGAACCGAAAGATTCGCGAAGCGCTCGAGTCGATCTCCATGGGAGAGCTCGATAGCCTGCTCAATGAAATTCATCGCGCCAAGGAGGGATTGACGAAACTGCAGGAAGACGTCATCGAAATTAGAGTCTTGAAGGAGGTTTTGACGAACACGGCCCGGCCGGTCAATGTCGGCGCGCGCAGCGCAGCATAGGAATTTGCCAAGCGCATAGCATGGCGCCGCCCTCCGCCCTTTGCTCGACTGCTCGATCTAATCTTTACACGACCAGCCACATTTGATCGGCGGCCATCACGATGCGCCGGGTGAAGTGCTTCCCGGCGTCATTCAACAATCTTTCCTGTTCGGTATTCGGCTGAAGGTGAGTCAAGACTAGCCGGCTCACTCCCGCCTGGCGCGCCATCTCGCCGGCATGCTCCGGATGGGTGTGGCTGCGATAATGGCCGGAATCCGGCGGAAAATACATCGCCTCATGGATTAGCAGATCAGCGCCGGCGGCGCCGTCTCTCACGGCATCGCACGGCGATGTATCGCCGGTAAAGAACACGCGCTTTCCTTCGCCTTCGATCAGGAATCCCAGCGATAAGGGGATCGGCCAGTGAGCGACTTCAACGGCGCGCACTCGCCATCCTTCGCCTTCTACCACCGCCCCGTGGCGCAGTTCAGTGACCGCCAGATTGATGTCGGCCTCGGCCTCGGATTTCTTCAGCATCTTGCGCGCGGCGATATCGATCTTGTAAGCCCCCTCAAACAATGCGTCGGACATGGCCTGCGTGCCGGGAGGCCCGAACACCTGCAGGGTGCGAGATCGTCCGAAGCGCCACGATGTCAAGACCAGCAATGCATAATCGGCGACGTGGTCGTAATGGCCATGGGTGAGAAAACAGTGCGTGATGCTGGCCGGATCGATATGGAGCCGCGCCATTTGCTGCACGCAGGCCCGGCCGCAGTCGAGCAGGAGCCGGGCTGAGGGGACATCGACCAGAATCGCCGAGCTGGCGCGCAGCGGGTCTGGATATGGGGAGCCGGTGCCGAGAAAACAGATCTCCATGCGAATGCCTCCTCCAGCTGTAAATCATCGCGCCAAGACGCCAAGCGTTACCGAATCAAAATTCGAAATCCGAAACTCGAAATCCGAAACAAACGAAACCCTAAAATCCGAAATCCAAAAGGATCTTGTTTGGAACTTTGTGCTTTTTCATCGTTTGGATTTGTTTCGAATTTCGGATTTCGAATTTGGAGTTTGCCGTTTCCTGAGGAGATCACTCAGCCGTTTCCGCTT
>DASTOD010000759.1:0-3948 GCA_035762645.1 Binatia bacterium
TTCGTAATATTTCGCTGGTTGCCGTCTGCTGCTCCAGAGCCTCGGTGAGGCCTTGGAATAGCCGGACGTTTTCTAAGGCAATCACAGCTTGATCGGCAAAAGTTTCCAGCAGTTTAATCTGCTTGTCTGAGAAAGGACGAACCTCTCGTCTCCGAATATGAACCGAGCCGATGGCTTTACCGTCGCGAAGCAAAGGCGCTACCAGCGTAGTCCGAATTCCCATGGCTATTCCAGCGGTTTTGGCTTCAGGAAAATCGGCTTCGGCTGCTGCAAGGTCATGAACATGGATCGTTTGGCGATCTAGGATTGCCCGGCTAGATGGCATGTCGCGGGTGAGAATATGGCCCTGTCCGGGCCCCACTCGAGTTGGGATCGAACCAAAGTGCGACGCGAGGCGAAAAACGTCGCCGTCAACGCGCCATACTACGGCGTCCGCCGCATCACAGAGCTTCGCCGCGCTTTCGGCAATCGCCTCGAGCACGGGCTGAAGATCAGTTGGCGAGCGCGCAATCATGCGCAAGATTTCGCTTGTCGCCTTTTGCTGTTCCGCCGCTTGCGTTAGCTCCCGGGCCTGCGCATCGATAGTCCGTTTCAGCTCTGTGATGGACTCTGCGGAGGGTGAGGCCCGCCGCTTCACGTTCGATTTTTTGGAACCTTTCTTATTCATTCTTCAAAAGAAAAAGCCCGGCTGGAAAACTCAGTCCGGGCTCGTCTAGCGCACGTCAAACGCACGACCGGGATCGATCATCTGTAATCCATTCAACTAATCGGCCTATGTTTAGTTTAATCGAACCGCCGCCGTCAAGGACCCTTTTCGAAATTGGAGCGTTTTCGAAATGACAGGTCCAGCGCCTTATTAGACGGCATGCCGCTCAGCCATCTCCAGGACCGAGACGAGGCCGACGAAGTTTTCGATGTATCGCCAGCCTTTGCGGTCGCGCAAGTGGCGAATTACTTGGTGCCTAGCCAGCCGTGCTCGGACAGATCGATCGTTACGCCGTCCGGTCCCGTGAACTTGACCTCGACATTGCCTCGCTTCGCCATTTCTTCCGTTCCCGGATAAGGACGGTGCACGGCGCCCGCCTTCTCGATCCGCGCCCTTGCCTCTTCCATGTCCTCGATTTCGACACCGAAGTGGTGCATGCCGGTGTACCTGAGCGCGCCCTCTGTAGTGGCGGGGTCGTCGTATTTGAACTTCAGGATCGCGAGGTTTACGTGGCCGTCGCTTAGATAATAGCCCTCGGAAGTTGGGGAGTTGACCTTACCCACTTCCTTCAAGCCGAGGCCCTCGATATAGAACCGCGCCGTCGCCTCCGGGTTCCGCGTGGCGATCGCGATGTGCCGAATTCGTGCCATTGTCTACCTCCTTGTTCTGTGCCCATTTCCGTGCCGTTCGAAGGGCCGCCCAGTCTTAGCCGGGATTTCCTTAGGAAGGCTATTAAATGAGTCAACCTAGAATATCAAACTTGTCTTTTACCGATTTCCACGACTGGCATCGGGCGCCTGACGGCAGTATTTGATCAACCTGTCAGGTCACAGTGAGGTCGAGATTCTTGGCGCCCTTTGCGGCTTTGCGCGAGTTTATTTCTATCTAAGTTTTCAGCCGGAGAATGTTGTGAGCGACGATTGGCCGGTGGAAGCCTTTGAGTGTTAGCTCGCCCACGGATTCTACCTCCACGAGATTTTCAACATTTCCCAGCAAGCGTTGCGGAATCAAGATCTGGCCTGGTTTGGCCTCACCACACAGGCGAGAGGCGAGGTTAGTGACGGTGCCGATCGCTCCGTAGTCCCATCGTCCCTCGAACCCGATTCCGCCGATAGTAGCGTAGCCCTGCGCAATGCCCACCCCGAAATCGAGCTCGTATCCTATCTTGCGCCACTTAGCGGTCAGTTCCCTGACCTGTTCCCTCATTGCCAGCGCCATTCGAATCGCACGCTCCGCCGGGTTCGCCACCGGCACGGGATCGTTAAAAAAGATCATCATGCCGTCGCCAGCGAATCGTTCCAATGTTCCTTCGTGTTCCAGGATCAGCTTGCCCATTTCACTATGGTACTCGCGGAGAACTCCCATCACTTCTTCGGGCTCTGAGGTCTCGGCGAAGGCCGTAAAGCCGCGAAGGTCCAGAAAGACAACCGTCACTTCCCGGCGGTGAGTCTTAAGCGGGTCATCGGCGCCTCCCGCAACGATTAATTCGGCGAGCTGAGGTGAGAAAAAGCGCTTCAAACGTCCCAGCCGCTCAAGCTGCGTCACCTGTTCCTCTACGCGGTGTTCCAGAAGCTTGTTCCATTCCGCCAGCTCGTTACGGAGCCGAACCTCCTGATCGCGCAAATGTTTTTTTTCAAGACAAGCGCCGATGCGGGCTCTCAAGAGAACCGGGTCGAAGGGTTTGGGGAGGTAGTCTTCGGCCCCAAGTTCGATACACCGGACCACGCTACCGATCTCGTCCAAGGCTGATAGCACTATGACGGGAATGTCACGCAAGTTAGCGTCCGATTTCAGATGTTCCAGGACTTGATAACCATTCATCTCCGGCATCATGACGTCGAGCAGGACAAGGTCATACGGCTCTGCTTTGATCAACTCCAATCCAAGGCGGCCGTTTTCGGCAACTGCTGTCCTGTGCCCATCTGCCTCCAAAAGAGAGCACAGCATATCCCGGTTCATCTCGTTGTCGTCAACGACAAGCACAGAACTGGGCGGGATTTCGGAGTTTTTTTCGGTCACATATTCCTCTTTCACAAATCCGAAATTCGAAGCACGAAATCCGAAACAAACTAGCAGTCAAATAAAGCCAAAAACCGGAGAAAATCCAAAACGCTGATCCGAAGCACCCTGTTTGGAACATTGCCCTTTTTTGCTCATTCGAATTTGTTTCGAATTTCGGATTTCGAGTTTTGAATTTGCCGCCCGATTTTACTCGCTCTTTCGGAGAATGGCTCCAAAAATACTGGTCAACTCTGTTGCTTCCCGAACGAGATCCTCTCGGAACTTCTCACCAGAATCATCACCAGCATCGATTAGCCGCAACCAATAACGACATTCCTTAGCTTCCTTGCGGCATATTTTGATTCGATTAAGGAAGTCCTTCTTGCTCAAGGATTCATTGGCCTCAATGTAGTTCGCCCCGACGGAGCCTGACGCTCTGACCACCTGTTTGATATCTTCAATGTTCGCGAGTGTCTTCGGGATCTGCTTGACAAATGCTCTAACATCTTTCGCAAAGATGAAAGTTCGGTCTTCTAGATCGTACTGGCCCGTTCGGGACTCGTTCATAGTTTTGAGAGTACGCGTTTTTATCTGCGATCGGTCCAAAGCGCAAATCCGAAATCCGAATATCAAAATCCGAAACAAACCGCGGTCAAATAAAGCTAAAAACCCGAAAAATTCAAAACGCAAATCGGAAGCGCTTTGTTTGGAACATTGCATTTTGTGATCATTGAAATTTGTTTCGAATTTCGGATTTCGTGCTTCGGATTTTCCCCGTCATGGCTACCCCAGGAATTCACGGATTTTCGCCAACAGTTCGGCCGGATCGAAGGGCTTCGTCACATAGGCGTCGCAGCCGGCTTCCAGCGCCTTCACGTCGTCGCCGCTCAAGGCATAGGAAGTTACCGCGATGACGGGTATATGGCGGATCGCGGGGTTGGCCTTGATCCGGCGCGTGACCTCATATCCATCAATGCCGGGAAGCTGGATATCCATGAGGATGAGATCAGGCCGCTGCGTTTCCGCGGCCGTCAACCCTTCTTCCCCTGTCACGGCCTCAATCATTTCATAACCGACGCTCGTGAGCAGGTCGCGCAAGAGCCGCCGGTTTTCCTCGTGGTCTTCGATTGCCAATATTCGCTGACTCATGGTCCCTGGGAATCGGAGAATTATTCACCGCGGAGGCGCGGAGGTCGCCGAGAAAACAATTTTCTCGTTAGGAAATGTTCCGAACTCCGTGT
>DASTOD010000760.1:0-2431 GCA_035762645.1 Binatia bacterium
TCTTCCAGGCAAGCGGTTAACCCACAGAGTCTTTTGATTCTCAGGCTGCGCTGGGTCGCCAGGAATTGCTGTCCAATATTGAACAATCCTAAAAAGAATTATTCTGGAAGCAGTGGACACAATTAAGACTGCTCTAAGGAATCGATAAGCAAAGCGCAAAGAGCATAGCGCATAGCGTAAGGCTGACTACTGACCACTGACGACTGACTACTTTCATCTGATCACCCGGTCCGCCCGCGCCAGCACATTCGGTGGAATCGTCAGGCCGATCTGCTTCGCTGCTTTCAGATTGATGATGAACTCGAACTTCGTCGGCTGCTCGACCGGCAGGTCTGCGGGCTTGGCGCCTTTTAAGATCTTGTCCACGTAATATGCCACGCGCCGGTAGCTCTCCGCTTGGTCCGCCCCGTAGGACATGAGCCCACCGGCCTCTACATATTCTCTAGTACCGTACACCGATGGTAACCGGCTCTTTAACGCTAAGTCCGCGATCCGTTTTTCGTTAGCATTCATTAGCTGGCCCCCGCCGGGCACATAGAGTCCATCCGAGCGCTGTTTGTTTAGCGCAGCGAATACCTTCTCGAAATCGTCCGCAGCTCGTACCTCCCAAGACCGAACAGTCAACCCCAGCGCACTCGCCGCAGCTGGAAGATCCTCTTTCACCTCGCGCGTAGTGCCCGGAATGGCCGGATCGTAGAGAACCCCGACACGGGCAACTTTGCTAACGGCTTCTTTGAGCAGCTCCAGCCGCTTTCCGCCTAGTTCTCTGGAAAGGTTTGTAACGCCGGTGACGTTGCCGCCGGGACGGGCAAGGCTTTCAACCAGACCTCCCTTGACAGGATCGAACCCAGCGCCCGTCATAACAATGGGAATCGTCTTGGTCGCATCCCTGGCCGCTTGGACCACGGGGCCCCCTCCTGCTACCACGATGATATCAACCTTGAGACGCACCAGCTCGGCCGCCAGCTCAGGATACCGATCGAGCTGCCCCTCCGCATACCGATACTCGATGCGGATGTTCTGTCCCTCTAGGTAGCCCACCTGGCGCAGAGCCAGCCGAATTGCCTCGGAACGGAAGGACTCACTAGCTGGGTCGAGCGCCGATAGATACCCTATCCGGGGGACTTTCGTTGGCTGCTGCGCCGACGCAGAATAGCAAGGCGCAAAGAGCATAGCGCATAGCGCAAAACAAAGGACTGAGTATTTCGATCTCGATACGAGAACTGTTCTTCTTTGTAGCTCACCCCGGTTTAGCTCAGTCCTCATCGCTCAGTCCTCAGCACTGTTACTCCGTAGAGTCCGAGAATAAAAATGACCAGCGTGCCAAATGCTCGCCTCTGCAAATGATACGTATCCTTGTGCCGACCGGCGTGGCTGGTATAGAATTCTTCGCTGGAGGTATCGTCATGCGTTACACCGTATTGCTTGAGCCCATAAACGAACCCGAATTTCAGGGCTACTATTACGCACATATACCGACGCTCGATCTAACCACTCACGGTCAGGGAATCGAAGGGGCAATTGCTGCCGCTCAAGAATTGATTGAGGCCTGGGTCGAAGAGAAGAGATCGCGTGGCGAGAGCGTTCCCGTCGAAACGAAGTCGCTGGTGACCCAGGTCGAGATTCCCGATGCCGTACTCCGCCCGTGAGGTCCTCGCGAGATTGATTCGTGCCGGATTCGTAGAAGTGAGACAGACTGGTAGCCATAAGGTTTTACGCCATCCGGATGGCAGGCAGACTTACGTGGCGATGCATCCCGGTACGCTGCCGACAGGAACGTTCCGCAAGATTCTTAAGCAGGCGGGTCTCAGCGAAGAGCAATTTCGCGGGCTGTAAGACTTCTTTCATCTTAACATCTTCTGTCAATCCAAAACTCGTCCCTACGCAAACGCAACGGATATCGATTTCATCATTGGTCGCTTAACCCTTCACGTTTTGCACGCCTCACTGAATCACTTTATTCGCCTGCTCAAGCACGCGGATAGGAATTGTCAGGCCGATTTGTTTCGCTGCCTTCAAGTTGATCACGAACTCGAACTTCGTTGCCTGCTGCACCGGCAAATCAGCCGGTTTGGCACCTTTCAGGATTTTGTCCACGTAGTGGGCAGACCGGCGGAACAAGTCATTGAAGTCCGCCCCCATAGGACATGAGTCCGCCGGCTTCCACAAACTCCTTCTGTGGGTAAATAGCAGGCAACCTGTATTTGCCGGCAAGCTCGACGATCCGCTTTCTTTCGGCGAAAAAGCGACTACCGGGGATCGTCATAATCGCGCCCACCTGCTTCTGCTTTGCGGTTTTAAAGGCGCTCTCTAAACCTTTGGGGTCGGGTTGCGTGTCGATCTCCTCCAATTTTAGCTTCAGCGCCAAAGCCGCAGGCCTGAGCTCTTTCAGTTGGGGGTCTTCCCGTACGCTGCCTAACCGCGACCGTAG
>DASTOD010000761.1:0-4447 GCA_035762645.1 Binatia bacterium
TGTTCGCTTGAACGCGTTGATTCTCTTGCACAAAGACTCACCCTCTCTCTTTATTTCCTCTAAGTCACGCGGAGAAATCTAAGATTGCCTTCGGGCCAGAAAGAAACATGCGACAGTTTCACAGGTTGAACCTAACGTTTATTGGTCACATGCCATAAGCCATATGCCATCAGCCATTTATCTCAGGTCAAAATTCGCGGGCCGAAGAGCTTGACGGCGTTGTCCCACAAAATTTTACGACGCGCCTCGTCGGTGATCGGTTGGGCGTCGAACTCCGGCAGGGCTCTGGATGGATCGATCGCGTCCGGGTGCGGGTAATCGGTATTCCAGACGATGTTCTCTCCATGTAAAAAGTCGACCACGTATTTGAGCGCGCGCTCATCGCTGTCGCACGCGATCACGCATTGCCGCATAAAGTACTCGCTCGGCAACATCCGTAACTTGTCGGATTTACCCATGACGCTGTTCCGCCCGTGGGTGTGATCATCCATTCTACCCAACCAGAAGGGCAGCCATCCCGCGTTGGATTCGAGAATGCCGAGTCTGAGCTTCGGGAACCGCTCCAGTATGCCGGTAAATATAAAGTGGCCGAGGGTCGTCATGTTGTCGCAAGGGAAACCCAGAGCATGGTCCAGTCCTCGCAACGCCAACTGGACATCTTCCCGCCTTTCGCCTTCGAGTTCTCTAAACGGATGAAATCGTCGTTGGCGATACTCGCCGTGGACGGAGATAGGAAAATCGAGTTCTGAGGCGAGGTCCCATAACGCATCGTACTGTGGCTCGTGGAGCCATTTGCCGACCGGGAGAAAAGGATTTCTGACGGACACCGCGCCTAGTTTTTCCACGGCGCGCCGAGCCTCCTTCACCATTTCGTTAACATCCGAGCCCGGCAGCACAGCGACAAACTTGAGGCGCTTGGAATCCGTGCTGCAGTACTCGTGGGCCCAATTGTTGTACGCGCGGCACATTGCGGCACCGAGCTGAACGTCTTTCAACGCCACGCGATAAGCGAAGTTGCCGTTATTACCGGTCGGGAGCACCACCTGGATATCCCAGCCGTAACGATCCATCTCCTTGAGCCTGATCTCCGGCGACCACCACTGGCGGTACGCTTCCCCGTATTTCTTCTCCATCGCCTCCCAGGCGCTCTGTGGCGGTCGAGACTGGGTCTCTCCCTTGGGAATAAATTTCCCATCGGGCTCGTAAATCATGAAAGTTCCATCCATGAACGCGACCTTTGGGACCTGATCTCGATACTTTGGCTCGACGTATTGCTCCCAGAGATATTGCGGTTCATGCATGTGAGCGTCGGCATCGATGACTTTGAAATTCTTCCACATAACTTTCTCCGCGCGGCGACTATTTGAGAATCTCCTTGAGTTTGCCGACAAGCGCCGGGTCCAACTTGAAAAGCCCGGCAATCGTGGATTGCAGTTCCTCGCCCGGGACCGGATCCACGTCCAGTTTCGTCTTCTTCGCGTCGGCCAAAAACTCCGCGTCCTTCATTGCTTCCAAGAAAGCCTTGCGCATCAGCTGCACCCGATCTTTCGGCGTCCCGGGAGGCAAGGCATAGACTCGATTGATATCCGCCGGATCATTGACGCCGGCCTTGATCAGTTGGCGCGCCTCCTCGGTCCTCGCGAGATTCATGGCCAGTGGGATGTGAGGAAGTTCCGGATGAGGAGTGGGGCGCTTCTGGAGGACAACGACCGCATCACCCGTTTCCAGTGCCTTCCCCCAGGTCGCCCTCACGGAGTCCCAGCCCCAACCACAAGCGCCGGCCACCTCCCCACCCTCAGCAGCCAGTCGAATTTCGGCTGTTCCTTTATACCCGGAGACAAGCTGGATGGGTAACCCAAGCGCTATTTTTAGCACCTTGGCGCCGTCATCCAGTCCCACTCCCGGCGCGACTCCACCCAATTTAATCGGAGCTTTGGACGCCATCCATTGGTCAATGCTCGTAATGCCGCTTCCTTTGGCTAGAACACAAAGTCTGTGATCTTTTTGCGGTGTGCCTAAATATTCGAACTTTACCGGATCATACTCCGCGCCCGACCGTCCCAAGATCGGGTCCATGAGAATAGAACCCATGAAATTGGCCAACGTCAGACCGTCGGCTTTGGCGACCTTGTAGAGATTGTTGGCGGCGATCCGGCTTCCCGCGCCCGTCATATTCTCCACTACGATATTGGGCTTTCCGGGAATATGCTTGCCGAGATGGCGTCCGATGAGACGCGAATAGGTATCGAATCCCCCTCCCGCGGAAAAGCCCACGACCAAGCGAATGGTTTTACCTTTGTAAAATTCATGCGTGGTGGATTGGGCCGACGCTGCAATCGAAAGGCAAAGACTCGCCGCAAGCGCCAAGAATAACGCGCGTAAATTCATGATTGCCCCTCCTGTGAAGGTGGGTTGTGGATGATGAGGACTCGAGTGCCGGCACTCCGGAACCGCTGGCCATGAGCGGACGCTAGTCGATTTTGATTCGCCTCGTCAAGAGGCATATCGTCGCCAGGGCGCCAAGTAATCACTAATCAAAATTCCGATTTCACCACGGAACCGCGGAGTTCAACAGAGATCGGAGTATTTCTTGATCAAGAAATTTTTTCTCTCTGCGTCCTCAGCACCTCGGCGGTGAATTATCCGAACCGAAGCAGAAAAAACAAAAGCAGATTCACTGCGCGTGAATCGACTAGCGGGTTGCTGAAAACTCTGTGTGCAGGCTGCTCAAAAAGTTCTTAGAGGCGAGGCGCGCGAAAAATCGACGAGCGGAGGCGTACTTATCCAGTACGTTGGAGCGAGGCGATTGAGCGCAACGAAGCATATGAGGCTTTTTCAGCAGCCGGCTAGCGGGTACGGTTGTACTCGTAGTCTTCGCGCTCGGTTCTCCCCACGCGCAGTTCCGGCAGGAGCGGAGGGCGGGTGCTGTTCAATTTCGCATGCGCGTCCAGAGATGCTTGGTCCGTCCAGCGTTCTAGCAGCGTCAACTTGTCGGGGTTCACAACGCTCTGGAAGACCTCGAACTGTTCGCAGCCGGGCTCTTTCATTATCTCCGCACAGCGAGCCCTGTACGCCTGCGCCAGTTCGGAACCTTTTCCCGCCGCCGCAGTGATCGTCACAATCAGTCGGATTGCCATATCGTCCCCCCTCTCTGTTCGGTTGACGCAATGACATGGCGAGGCGAAGCGTTGCCAATGCCGCGTTTCCGCGTCGACTTGAGTGCGCGTTTCACCTCACGTCGCGAAGCGGCTCAAGCCGTGCAATCGCCGCTGCTTTTTTGCTCCGCAAGGCATGCCAAAGATCCCAATCCTGCTGCAGACCGAGCCAAAAATCTGCCGACATTCCTAACACGTGCGCCAGGCGCAACGCCGTGTCGGGCGTAACACTGCGCTTGCCGCGAATTATCTCGTTTAATCGAGGAAAGGAGATTCCAAGTCGTACCGCAAACGCAGATTGGCTGATCTCCATCGGCCTGAGAAACTCTTCCAGAAGCATCTCGCCAGGATGCGTCGGCGGTCGCTTGGCTGGTAGCCTCCGCGCCACAAGGGGCTGCGATAGTTTGCCATGACGGGAACGTTGTTTAGTGATAATCCGCGATCTCCACTTCGTCTGCATAGCCGTTCTCCCAGCGAAAACACACGCGATACTGCTCGTTGATGCGAATACTATATTGGCCGAGGCGATCGCCACGCAACCGCTCAAGACGATTGCCAGGTGGTACAGTCAGATCCGCTAGATCTCTAACACGGTTCAGCTGGTCAAGCTTTCGGCGAGCGATAGGCCAAAGTGATTTCGGACACATCGTGCGCGCCGCTCGCGTGTCAGCTCCGTTGAAGATATCCTCAGTTCCACGATCGGCGAACGACCGTATCACAGATCAGATTATAACGGGACCCGTAATAGTTCGCTACTCCTCAACTTACATTTAAGGTCCGCGCTGGTCAGGCCCCGCCCGGGTGCTTGAGCCTTTGTATATGCCGGAGCGGATCTCACGAGCATCCCGCGCCGGTTTGGCGGCAAGAACATACGCCCAAGCCCGATGGCGTCGACCATCGTCAAGACGGACCACAACCCTGATGCTTTGAAACTCTGATCCTTCATATCGATCAAGGGCGGCGAGTCTCTCGTCTATTTTAGATCCAATCAGTTCATAAACCTCGCCTACGACTCGCGCTTCTTGACGCGTTGTCCTGTGCACGCCCGGATATCGGCCGAGGTCATAGAGGGTCCCCGAGATCGATCCGGTGCCGACGAAAAGCGCCTGCCCCAACAGTCGGTGATGCCTCCGGGGGTGTGTCCGTCGCAGCGTTCCGTAAACGAACAAGTACGGCGTCACTTGGAGATCAAAAAGCTTCCGGTATCTTTTCTGCGTCACTGAACGCGAAACCGCTGCGTGTCGCGCAGTACTTCTTGATCGGCGTTAGCTCACGCCTAATAAGGAGATCGA
>DASTOD010000762.1:0-3529 GCA_035762645.1 Binatia bacterium
AATCATATTATCGGGGCCCATTCGCACCAGGATCTTTTGCCCCACCGAGAGTCCCTCCAGCTTTGGATCGGCAAACTCGTACAACACCCCGGGTTGAGTAAGCAACACCGGCGCGTGCACCTCCGGCGTCGCCAGCAGATGATCGATCACCTCCACGACCCGATCGTTGAAATATCTGTCCGGGTAGCCCAATTTTTCATACTGCTGTTGAAACAACGGATAGAAGCGTGCGTACGTTGCCGCGAGCGCCGCGGTCGGCACGGCTTCCGCCAAGCGCACATAGGGTCGGTACCGCGCGGCATTCTCCGGGCTGAGCGCGAGACTTTCGCCCGTGCCCACGGTGACCACAAGCCCCGGCACGGGCTTCACCGGCGTAAGCCGCGGTGACAGATGATCCCGAGGCAGATTATCCACCGTCGCCACGACTCGGCGGACGATGTCCTGCAGATTGAAAAACTTCTCCAGTCTTGGCCCCAACAACGCCGCCAACGCATCCGCCATCGCCGGATCGCTCTCGTTCAGCGCCGGCAGCTGCTGCGCGGCTGGCCCAACCCCCTCTATCGGATGCCGAATGGCCCGCTGCTCCGCGGGAGAGGGCGCCGGCGGCGCCTGCGGTTGCGGCCTCTCCCCAATGACCCAGAAATACAGGGCAACCGGACCAACCACCGCAACGACGGGAATTAACCACAGGAATATTCTCTTCATAACCATGACCTCCGTGGCAGCGGTACCGGCTTTCGCAGCACCGGGCTGGACATCTCGGGATCGCTCCAGTCTGTGGTCGTCTAATCTCCTACCGGTTGAGATTCTTCTTCCAAATCCCAATGTAAGAGCCGCGTCACCGGATTACCTTTGGGCAAGTGAAGATTCTCAATTTGCCTCGTTTCCCCTTCGAAGGTGGCCTTTACATCAAAAGTGCCAGGAGGAAGCTTGATGTAGAGCCACGGTCCGTTGGTCGTCATGCTGAGTACTTCCTTGCCGTTTCGGCCCGCCACGTGGACTTTTACGTTGGACAGGTAATCGCCAGACAATTCCGCAAAGGCGAGCTTAAGGGTATAGTCCGCTTCCCAGCCCAGCATTATCTCCCGCTCCTCCAGTCCGATTCCTCCTGACATGTAGCGGAAGCCCTGGTCACTTGCGCCCATCAAAATTCCTGGGAGATGCTCCAATGAGGGCTGTGCCAAGAGGTTCGCGATGAGGATCCCAGGTGTAAGAAGCATGAGGTTAAATACAAGCAACAAAGGCCAACCCCTCCATGTTATTCTCTCGAATCTTTCGATCATGGCTTTGCTCCTGTGAAGAACCGTCAGCGTAGCCCTAAGATCTCTTGATAGAGTGTGCCAGCTTTACGGAAATTCGGCGCTTCGTCCGGCCGTTCAATTACCCATTTGTGCCGCGCAATCGGTGGAGACAGCCACGGTCTTGCGTCTTGGCGGATCGTGAACTGTTGAAAGCCAGCGACACTGCTTTGACCCTCATTGGACAAAATAAAGTCGATAAAAAGCCGCGCGCCGTTGGGATGCGGCGCCTGAGCCGACAACACCACGGCATTGATTTCCGCGATTACAGGCTCCAACGGACGCCAGTCGATAGCGGTTCCTCGTCTCCGTTCGGCTTGGATCACCGGGGCATGCGCAATCACCAACCGGGACTTACCCTCCCGAACGAACTGAACGTTAGCTACGCTGCTTGCCGCCATCCTTGGCTTCTGTTTGGCGAGCTGCTGCAAATAGGCGATCGCCTTGTCCAGCCCCCAGGCTCGCATCAACCCGGATAATAAACCATGACCTTCGCTATCCATGGCGATCTGATTTAGTCTCCATCGCGGCTCGAGCAGCTCCTCGTAGGTTTTAGGAATGTCTTCTCTTTTCACCGCAAGCGTGTTGTAACCAAGCACGTAGGGGTTCACGTAATAGCCGGACCAATAACCGTATCTATCGATCAAGCCATTCGTGATGGCCGGTCGTTGGGGAGAACGGTAAGGGGCGACCATGCTCCGCTCCAGCAACGGCCTTAACACGCTGCCATCGCCCGAAAGAACATCCCAACTCGGCATGCCTGCGCGCGCTTCGTGGTGGATTCTTTCAAGCAGCGCCGCATTAGTTGCGGGAAACAGCTCCAATTCTATAAACGGGTATTTCCGGACGAACTGTGAAGCGATGTTGAGGACCTGGGGTAAATCAGCCGTAGTGTAAAGAACCAGCTTTTTCTCTTTCTTCGCGGCTTCCATTATGCTCGTATTGAGAGTAGATTGCGGCCGGGCCAAAACCGGTTGCCACAGCAGCATGAGCACTAATGCGCATAATGCGAAAAGGACAGGCTTCATCGAACTGCCGTCATCTCCAGCCGAGTTCCTTCCACGCCTGCTGCAGATAAGTCAGATCGAGGTACTTTTCCGGAGTCGGAGTGGGACCTCTCATCTCCGCCTGCTCGGCGTAAATCTCAACGACGGTCTTGAGCCCGTCAAGGTCAATATTCAGATCCGGCTCCCAAGCGCGATGAGTAAGGTAGTAATCCAGTCCCTGCTCCGCCAGCTTTGGCTTCATCCCTAGTTCTTTGGCTAAGAATTCCGCGCCGGCTTTTCTATTCTCCTCAAGCCATTTTCGCGCCTGCAGCACGGCTTTCAAAAAACGCACGACCTCGCCCCGATGCGCCGCCGCCCACTCGCGTCTAACGGAGAAGCTCGAGAGTAGATAATTGGGAAAGATATCTGTAACCTTGCCGATCAAGTTGAAGCCCATCTCCTGAGCACGAAAACTAATGGGAACGGCGAGAATCGCCGCGGCAATATTTCCCGTGGTGAGGGCGGTGAAGGCCGGTCCGCTTCCTCCGACGTTCACAAGCTTGTAGTCTTTTGGGTATTCGAGGCCCTTGGTTTTTAGCACTCTTTTCAGAAGAAAGGCTGTCCCAGAAGTCAGAGTCGACGAACCAATGGTCGCGCCGCGCAAATCTTCATAGGTCTTAAAGGCCTTTCCTCCCATGATCATATGTGTGGTCTTGCTCCCCGCTGCGATGATCGCGACATCCATTCCTTTCTCTGCCAGGCCGATAGGCCCGTCGTTGGCTGAGAGCGCGACGTAGATGGAATCCGATACGAGCGCCTGCATGGTTGGCGCGGTGCCGCGGATCGCCGTGACTTCGCTGTCGAGGCCTTCTCGTTTGAGAAATCCCATCCCCGACGCCACCCACAGAGGAGCAAAGCCAAGCACCTTAGAAGAGGCCGCCACGGGAAACTTGATTCCCTCCTGGGCTGCAGCGAGTGCTGGAAGAGCAAAAATTAGACACATCAGCGGCAAGGCTTTCTGGAGGACCATATAATTACCTCCTCGCATGTGGGTAATCTCGCCTGCTTATCACACCGGGTGAAATTTCAATGGCAGCCGCCAGCCAGCCGATATTTATCCCTGTTCGCATCTGATCCTCTTTTTCGCGTGCGCACGAGCTATGCTCTTGCTCCTAATCTCCGGGGAGTAGTCTCGGCTTGACGAGCCTTCGCCGTTGCTATTGAGTTCAATAAAGCTCACCCTCG
>DASTOD010000763.1:0-8477 GCA_035762645.1 Binatia bacterium
GTGCTTCAAACGCGAGTCTATGTCGGCCATTTCGCGCGACTCCTTTGAGGTATCCTTGCCGATATTGTCGCGCCCGCCGATCAACCGGCCGTCGATGATCCAAAAGTTGCGTGTCTTCCCCGACGGCATGTCGACGGTAATGGCGACCGGTCGGTAACGCCGGTCGTTGCCCTCCAAATAGTCCCAGGTCTTTTCCGTTTCAATGACATGCGCATCGGCATCAATGCTCAACATGACCCACCCTCCGCAAAAGATTGGGTGCGGGTAACCCGGGACTCGAGACCCGAGACCCGAAACTGGTCTTACAGCCCGTACAACGCGCAAGGATTGTCTTTGAGAATCTTGTCGATCACTCGCGCGCTGACTTTGCCGTCCCGCCTGAGCTTTTGCAGGGCGACGAATTCCGCGGCGTTGTCCGCATGTCCATAATCCGAGCCGATGACTAGATTATCTTCGCCCGCGTAATCGACAATGTAGTCGAGATCGTCATCGGTCTGGCAGGTGACGAAGATCCGATTGTCTTTGAGTAAATGTGGCGTGAGTTGTTTTCCTTTGCGCGCAAAACGCCTCGCGAGATCATGGATCGCGTAAGGAATCCATTGCGCGCTGACTTCGATGATGCCGATCCGAAGCTTCGGGAAGCGCTGCGGAATCCCGTGATAAACGAGCGAGTGAAATGCGCCGATCACGGCGAGCTTGAACTTGCAGAAACCAGGATCTTCGGCAAAGAAGTCGTGCACCGTGACACTGCCGTTAGCCGAGTGAATGCAGATCGGCATGTCCAGTTCCGCGGCTTGTTGATAGAGAGGGAAAAAGTAGGAATCGCTGAGGCTTCTCTCCGCCTCCAATCCGCGCAGGTATATGCCGCAGGCGCCGTTCTCTTTGCCGAACCTGAGCTCTTCGGCGATCTGGTTACCGCCCTGCAGAGGCGGCACGACCACCCAGCGAAAACGCTCCGGAGCTTTTGTCACGATGTCCGCCATCCACCGGTTGTAGCTTCGGCACAAAGCGACATCCACTTCCGGTCGCCGCGTCGTCGGTGTAATGAAAAACGTCGGATAGATCACCTGGAGGTCGACGTTCAACTCGTCCATATGCTTGATTCTGATGCTGAGATCGCTCATCTCGCGAGCCGCGACCGGGAGATCTCTGCCCACATTGCTCCGGGGAAGAATGCGCCCGTCCACCAACCAGTAGTCGTTGGGATCGTCGCCGCGAGTCGAGCCAACGACTTTCGGCCTGAAGGGACGCTCCGACTCGAGCATGTAGTCCCAAGTGGACTCGTTCTCGATCACATGGGCATCCGAGTCGATGGTCAACATGGCTACGCCTCGTTCACGAGTTTCCCGTTCTGATACGAAAAGATCTCGCCGCTCTGCTCCATCGGCAATTCAGCGGCCAGGACGAAGCCCTGGCCCAAGATATCCGGACCCGGTAGACGTTTGAATGCATCCTCCGGCGCCCCTTCCGTAACGATCGGGACGCGGGGTGAAAAGATGACCACGCAGACGTTTTGCTCCCGCGCTTCCTCGGCAACGTAGCGCGTGAAAGTTCGGATCGCGTCCTTCGTGACCATGTAAGCGCAGGCGCCGGCAGGTTTGAGGCCTCCGCCGCCGTACATATTGATGATGTGACCCGAGCGGCGCGACTCCATGTGGGGCAGAACATGTTTGGTGCAGAGAAATGTCCCGCCCAGATTCGTCTGAATCACGCGCTCCCAAAACTCTCTGTCCATGTCGCTGATGCGCGGCCAGCGCGGAATTCCCCAAGCAAAATGGGGAACGATGGCGGCATTGTTGAGCAGGACGTCGATTCGACCAAATCGTTGCATGACCTGATCGACCATCTTTTTTACGTCCGGCTCGCTACGCACATCGACGTTGATCGCCAACGTTTCCGCGAGTTGCGCAAGCTCCTTTGCGGTGTTGTCCAGCCGCTCCTTATCGAAATCTGCGATGACGACTTTTGCCTTTTGTTGCGCGAAAGTCGTGGCCGCGTGCCGCCCGATCCCTTTCGCGCCTCCCGTGATAATCACCACTTTTCCTTCGAGCACGTTCGACCTCCTTGTAAATGTTATCTCAACCGATATCTATTCGGAATTTCTTTCAAGCTCAAGCAGCTGCCGCGCCGTCAGGCGTGAGGGGTTAGGCGTTAGGGGCGAATCCCGTTACCTTTCACGCCTTTTTGCTCGTCAGGGGTGAGGCGTCAGGCGTTAGGGGGCCGCCCCTTACTCCTCACGCTTCACGCCTTACGGTGCTTTTGCCGCAGAGGATAGCGCGCGGTAAACTTTTTCCGCCGTGATCGGCAGGTCGAAGATCCTTACCCCCACCGCGTCGGCTACCGCATTGGCGATGGCGGCAGGCGGGCCGTTATTGGCGAATTCACCAATCGCTTTTGATTCCAGCGGCCCGACACCGCCATTCGAATGAACCAAGACGGTCTTGAGCCGGGGAATGTCGGCCGCCGTCGGCAATTTGTAATCTCCGAGATGGCTATTGGTAACTTGACCGTTCTCTATCACCAGCTCTTCCATGATGCCTTGCCCCACCCCCATGACGACACCCCCATCGATCTGGCCTTGGTGGGTGATCGGGTTGATCACCGTGCCCACGTCATGGGCGCTGACAAGCCGGTGTACTCTCACCGCGCCCGTCTCGGGGTCGACTTCCACTTCGGCAACCTGGGCGCAAATGTAAGTGATATCCTCCGGGTAGGGATAGTCCTCATAAACCTTGACGCTGAGGCTCTGGCCGGCTTGCGCGATGACTCGGCGTAGATTGACCTGCTGACCGGGCTCTTCCCGAAGCCAGAATTTACCACTGCCGAATTCTACATCATCCGCATTCGACTCCAAGGCGCGCGCCGCTCGTTCCAAAAGCTCGGCGCGAAGTTTTTGACACGCCTGAACCGCCGCCTGGCCAGCGACGTAGGTAAGCCTGCTGGCTCTGGCGCCACTGTCGCGGGGTGCAACGTCCGTGTCGCCCACGGTTACGCGAACCTGCTCGATGGGAACACGCATCTCTTGAGCCACAAGCTGTCGCAGGATGGTGTGTGTGCCAGCGCCTTGATCAATGGTCGGGCTGATGACGGTAAAGCTGCCGTCGGGCTCCGCCGTCAGCACGATGCCCGTGTCGCCGCCGCTGATATGGCGCCCGGAGAGGGCAATGCCGCGGCCGTAATTGGGACGCCGCTTGGTCTTTTTCCAGGCTGCAGCGTCCAACGCCGCCTGCAGAACCTCACGAAAGCGCACGCCGCGCAGTCGATTGCCGATGGCGTCTTCCTCACTTTCACGGAGAAAATTTTTCAAGCGAAAATCGGCCGGGTCCATGCCCAATTGTTTGGCGATCAAGTCGGTATGCGAGTCGACGGCGAACGCCACGGCGACAGCGCCTGGACTCCGATAATATCCGCCGGGAACGGTATTGGTGTAAACCTGAAGAAACTCGAACGAGGCGTTTTCCACTCGGTATTGACCGCCGACGTAATGCCAGGTCGCCAGCGAGGAATTGGATTTTAAAGCACCATAGGCGCCGCTCGCATGAACCGCGCGCAGTTTTCGCGCCACGATGCGGCCGTCCTGTTTGACTCCGCTACAGATAGTGATCACGGTGGGATGTGCGGGATTGCTCGCTGTCAACTCTTCGGCGTAGGTCATCACGAGCTTTACCGGTCTTGCAGACCGCAACGCGAGAAAGTAGGCGATCGGCAGATCGACCCCGTCACCCTTGCCGCCAAACTCGCCGCCGACGTTGACCACGTTGATGCGGATTCGCTCTTCGGCAACCCCGATAGCCTTTGCCAATTGGCTCCGGATGCCAAAAGGATTTTTGGCGGACGCCCATACCTGGATGCGTCCATCGGATTCGATCGCGACGGCTGCGGCATGCGGCTCGATGTAACCTTGGTGTCGTCCGGGAATACGAAACGTATGTTCCAATACGACGTCCGCCTCGCGCAATCCTTTCTCTACATCGCCCTTGCGCCAGGCGAGCCGGGTAAGGCCATTGTGAACATCCAGGGCAAGCCTGTCTTTGGGACCGCCGTCGTACGCGGCGATGTTTTCGTGGAGCCGCGGCGCGCTCGGCTGCATGGCTTCCAGCGGATCAAACACCGCGGGTAGCGGCTCGCATTCAACATGGATCAGCTCGATCGCCTCCTCGGCCGCCTCGAGCGTGTCTGCGGCGACGGCCGCGACTCGGTCGCCGATAAAGCGCACCACGTCCCAACAGAGAACCGGCATGTCGCGGATCTGCTTACCAATAAAGCGGCCGCGAACGTCGTTCCCGGTGATAATCGCTTTGACCCCCCGCAGCTGACGGGCTTTAGAGATATCGATGCGATGGATGCGCGCGTGGGGATACGGGCTGCGAAGAATTTTGCCCCAGAGCAAACCGGGCAAGCCAATATCCGCGGCGTAGAGCGTGCGGCCGCTCACTTTGTCGGGCCCTTCCGCGCGCAGAACCGGAGTGCCGACGACTTCAAATCCGGCCATGCGGCTCCCGCCTCCCATCTATACCTTCAAACAACCTCTGCCATTTCGCTTCCACCCGCTCCCGTTCGTCGGTGCTAAAGACGTTGGTTTTGGGGAACTGATCCCGCCAGCTAAACGGCTTGCACGCATTGATCAGCATGCGGCCCACCGTGAGGTCTCCCGCCGCCCGCTTCGCCGGCGACAGGCGCGGATCGAGATCGGCAGTCCAGGCATCGTGAATAACGTCCACACTGGTGGCCGGATCCACGCGGGTGCACATCGCCCACAGCACATCGCTGAGATTTGTCGGATCGATGTCGTCGTCAACCGTCACGTAATAGGTTTTCATATCTCCGTGGCGGAATCCGGCCGCCGTGATGAGCGCCTGCTTGGCATGGCCCGCGTAACGCTGGCGCAAACCGATCACCGTGAGCAAGCCATTATAAAAGCCCCACACCCCCGTGACGTCCGAGACGCCGGCACGCTCTAGATGGTCCCATACCTGGACATAGGTGGTGATATTACTCCAGCCGATCGGACGGAGCGGCGGAGCCCCGGCCAAGATGGGCTTCCGCCGATGATAAATGCGCTCTATACGCACGACGCATTCGTCCCCCTCATGCGTGTAGTAGCCCGGCCACTCGCCAAATGGTCCCTCGTGCGCCTTTTCCTCGGTCAAAGGCGGAATAAAACCCTCGACGACAATCTCCGCGCCGGCGGGCACAGGCAGATCCGTGAGCGGCAGATGGACCACTGGCACGGGAGCTCCGCGAAAGGCGCCAGCAAATCCATACTCGGAAATACCGAACGGCGGGGAGGTCGACGCCGACATCCATGTCACGGGCTCGCAACCGAGCACGACGGCGACCGGCGCCGCTTTGCCCGCACGCCAGTAGCGTTCGACCAGTATGCGCCCGTGCTTCATCGGATTGATCCACAGGCTGAGCCGGTTACGCGCTTGGATCATACCGCGGTAAACACCCGCATTCACCCAGTCCTGCTCGGGATCGCGGGTGATCACCATGTCCGCGGTACCGATATAGCGCCCACCGTCGCCGGTGTGCCAATGCGGCGCGGGAAAGCGCTCGATGTCCACATCATCGCCTTTTTGAACGCATTCGAAGATCGGCCCGTCCTGAACGACCACGGGCGGAAGGGGCGCCGAGGACTTGCGCTTTTCGCGCCACAGGCAGAGCAGCTCCAATGGATGAACGTCGACCGGCAGTTCCATCGCCAGCGCGAAGCGGCGCGCCGCGCGAACGGCGTTGGCGCAAATGCGGTAGCCTTCGGGATAGCCTGCGAACTTATCGAATACGAGCATCGGTCCGTTGCGCTCAGCCATCAATTCCGTAAGGCAACCGACATCCAGTTCCAAGCCCGCGCCTTCCACATGACGCACTTCGCCTACGGCCTCGCCGGCCTGAATAAATTCTTCCAGAGATTCATACGGCATCGCCGCGACCTCCTACTATGCACTATCGCTGTTTCGGGTCTCGGGTTTCGAGTCTCGGGTTGAATACGAAACAAGAACTTCTAAACTCGAAACTGCCGTGTTTCCCTAATACCGTGGCCGTCTCGTCCAACCAGCTGCTACCAAAGTCCGTCACTTGCTGTCAAGATTATGTGAGATCGTCTGTGACCAGGTTCGGTTTCGGCTCAGCCGCGCTGCGCCTCTGCGGTGAGTCTTTTCAACGCCAGGCGGCGTCGGAAGGTATGAGGTTCTTACCGAGGCGGCGCTCGGGCGGGGCGGCGAGGCACGGCTGGACCTTTTCGAAGTATAGTTTGAAGTGCGGCGTCTCCCGGTGCGCCTCGAGCGCCGCGTCGTCGCGGTAGACCTCGTAGAAATAAAACCGGTTCGGGTCGTCGCGGTCCTGGATCACATCGAAGCGGAGACAGCCGGGCTCGTCCTGCTCCGAATGCTCCGCGTCGTGACGGACGACTTCCAGAAACTGCGCAACGTGCTCGGGTTTGACCTGTACAGAGACGTGTAAAACCACCATGAACGCACCTCCTGCTATCTTGGCCCGCCGTCGAGCGGCGGTCGAAATACGGCAAAGACCTTGTCGGAATTCGAAACCCACGATTCCAGGAACACGGCTTCGTCCGGCTTGCGTTTGAGCTCGGCCATCGCTCCCGCCAGGCAAAACCAGTTCAGGAGCTCGTGGTGGCCGCGGTCTTCGGCCTGTTCCAGCGTCGTGTTACGCCACGTCTCCCAATCGCCCGCGCGCAGTGCTTCAAAGTACCGCCTGTCCGACTCTACGTCCGGATACATGCGGCCATGCTTCGCCGTCAAAAATGAGTGCGACCAGCTGGAGGACGCAATCAGAGCAACTTTCCAGGGACTATGCGCGAAGGCGCGCGCCGTGGCGGCGCCAATCTGAAAACAGCGCCAGGGTTGCGGTCCGGGTGGATCTTCCTCATTCTCCTCGAGGCTCCGTCCCTTGGACGGTGTGGGCGGGATGCCTTGGCTGCCTGTCAAGTAGCGACCGTAGGCGTTGACGGTAAACGGCACCACGGGGTACGGAAACCCAATGCGGTCCCAGTCAAGATAGAGGACGGAGTTGACGAATGCGTGTCCTAAACCGATGTGGAGTGGCTTGTAACCGTAGACAATATCAAAACCCTCGTTCAGCAGCGCCGACGCGAGGTGTTTGCCGCCGCCGCGATGCCCGCGGATTGTGAAGCTCTTGTCTTTGGGCTCATTCCAGGAATTCACGCCGCGCTGATTGTGCAGCCACGGCTGTACTTCCGCCGAATCATAGGCGAGCACTGAAAAAGCGGGCACGCAATCTTCACGGTAGTTCTCGAATTGGTCGTCGCCCCAGATGACGCAGAAATCGGGTTCGAATTGATCGAGCGCGCGGCGCGCCCGGCGAAACTCGTTGATCATCGCCTGGCGATGCTCATCGGAATGTGACCGCCCTTCATCGGTTCCCCATTGCCGGCGCATCGGTTCCGGCCAATTATCTATAGAGCGGAGGCGCTCCGGCAGCGCCGGGTCTGCCAAGCATACCTTGATGCGACGTGTTATGTTTACCTGCATCGAGAGGCCGGGATAATGGGTAATTCCGAGCCCAAGTATCTGTCCCATGATCACTCCTGGCGGTGGCACATCTGCCGATTACACTTGGTTCAAGAACCCAAATTGTAGAATCATACCCAGTTCGTCGCGGGTGACCCACTCTTCGATGATCCGGCGGTTCTCAAGCCGAAAAATCGCAATCGCGTTCCAGGTCACCGGTTTGCCGCTGACGTCGTAATTACCAAAACGGGACTGCCACATTCCACCACCTACTGCGCGGTGAATGAGCCGCACGGCCAAGCGGTCGCCGGATCCAAAGATGTCGTCTATTTGTGTTTCAAACCGCGAAAAGGTCTGTTTGCGCCGCTCCGCTACGCCCCGAACGCTGTCGATCCCTATGACGGTTCCCCCCGGCCGGTGCATGACACACTCGGGATGAAACAGTTCCTCAATAACCTCTACCTTCCCCCGGTCAAGCACCTCGTGGAAGTATCTGCGCACCACCTCTTTTTCGGCCGACAATGGATCGGCGAATTTTCTGCCGGGACTTTCCATTCCGCGCCTAACCTAGCACGCGACCGCGCCCACTCCAAGCGGTTGACATCCTACTTCGCACCCGATATTTCTCGCGCAAACCGAAACGGCGGGCTCTTTTCTTTCCGGCAGCTGCTTATGATTTCTTTCGAATGCGTCGTTTTGAAATTAGAACGTCTTGAACCCCTTGGACGATTGAACCGTTTTTCTGGATATCAGGAGGGATGATGGCGACAACGCACGGTCAAGAAATCAAAAACATGAAGTTGATTTCCCATCACGACTTGAACGGATACGGGAACGGAGGCGAAGGGGTTGCGCTCCAACAGCTCCCTGATGGCCGCCGGATCTTCTGGATCGCACACGAAAGCGCTCCCAAAGATGTCACCGCTCTGGACGTGAGCGATCTGGCCAACCCGAAAATTGTGCTGCAGACCGACTTACCCTATC
>DASTOD010000764.1:0-9043 GCA_035762645.1 Binatia bacterium
ATCCGATTTGCAGTTGTTTGCCGTCGCCAACGGTTGCGCTGCTTAAAGCCCCTTCGCCAAACATTCCTGCAGCAGTCGCGACAATTACCAGCAACATCACGCCCCATCCCACGCGCTGGACCACCCAAGCCCGTTCTTGGAACCGTAAATCCTCTTCGATTTCTAAAGACCGTTTTGACATCCCAGCCAAGCGATAAAAGCAACTGCTGTGCCGAGCCCATCACATGTAGCTTTTCGCTGAGAGAACCGCCTCGAGTCTCTCTCAAAAGTAAGACAACGCAGGAAAGTTGAAAGTCCAAAAGCTGCGATTCACGCCGGTCTCGTCGCTTTTAAACTCATCAGCGCTAACAGACTCGCGATGACAAGCCCGCCAATTGGAGCCCACCACCGTCTATTCTTGGTGAGATAAAATTGCCAGCTCTTCTCGTATGCCCGGGAGTCGAAGTCACCGTGGGCGCCGTGATCGCCCGGAACGGGCTCCCACAGATTATCTGGCCGGTTCCTGTCCTCGGGTGCGTCTGTTTGTTGAGCTTCGTATCCGGTGCGCGCAAGGTAAGCATCGGCCAGCCGTGGAGCGATTTTGTCGCCCAGAACGATCGCCTTGATGGTCGGCCAGCCGACGTATACCTCAGGCCGGTCTTGTTCCACGGCCCAGATAATCGCCTCAGCGGCGAGCTCCGGCTGGAAGATCGGTGGCACAGGCTGCGGCTTGTTACGCAGCCGATTTTTGACCCAGGAAAATTGTGGTGTATTCAGCGCCGGCATCTGCACCATCGTGAGGCGCACGCGACTCTCATCGTGCAAAAGCTCGCAGCGAAGTGATTCCGTGAATCCTTGGATCGCGTGCTTGGCTCCGCAATAGGCGGACTGTAAGGGAATGCCGCGGTAGGCGAGGGCCGAGCCGACCTGAATAATCACTCCGTGGTTGCGCGGCAACATCCGCCGAAGCGCGGATAAAGTGCCGTAGACGTAACCTAGATAAGTAACTTCCGTGACGCGCCGAAACTCTTCCGGGGTCATTTCCTTAACGGGAGAGAAGACAGAAGCCATGGCGTTATTGATCCAGATATCGATCGGGCCGAAGTTTTCTTCCACCGAGGCAGCCGTAGCTTCCATCTGTTCGGCGTTAGCGACGTCGACGGAAAAAACCAACGCCTTGCCGCCCTCGGCCTCCACCTCTTGTTTGGCCGCTTCCAAACCCTCGCGCCCGCGCGCGAGCAAACCAATGTGTGCGCGTCGCTTGCCAAAGGCGCGCGCCGTCGCGCGCCCGACACCGGCGGAAGCGCCGGTGATGACTACGACTTCAGGTTTCCCGCCCATGATTTTTTCTCCTTGGAGCTTTTTCTCGCTCTGCCATTTCGCGGCGGCGGTTCCGCGCCGTTTTCGCAGGACTGAATCTCTCGCCCTGTTCAGCCATCGAACAAAGAGACCCGTTATATCCCGCTCTGATGTTTCCGCTCCCCCAGGTCGATGAGCGCGAGCCCGGTCTCTGCATCGACGGTTCGACGGAGGTGGGCGGGGGATTCGGTTAATACCACCTCCAGCGTCGGCCACACCCGGGCTTCAAGAATGTGCCCGCCGTGAGCCGTGCCGTCTCGTTTGCCGACCACCACATGCGCGTGAACCTTGGGCGCCCCGTCTTTGAGGGCGATGTCTCCCATGAGAGAGAGCACTTCCACCTGCTCTTTCACCGGTATTTTCTTGTACTCTTTTGCTTGACGATCAAAATAACCGAGTGTGACGTCGCGGAACGCGCCAATGGCGGTAAACTGGCTCGCGTCCAGATTCTGCTCTTTCGCGAACGCCGTCAGGCCTTGGACAAATTCATCCTCCTTTTCAAATATCACCGCGAAAGTTTTTAGCGTGCCACCGTGATCGAGTCTCCGAAATTTCATAACCGTCCCCTTTCTGTTTGCATCCAAAGATTTCGTCACCGCAAAAACGTTTTGCGCCTGACGACGCGGGACAAGCCTATACGAGCGGCCCGGCAGGGACACGGTTCTCACCGCCTAAACTTATCCAGCCAGGCGATTGTGCTGAGCAAGCGTTTTCGGCTTGACGGGAATCCAACCGGGTATGCTGCACGACGATGGGCAGCTCCGATTCGAGATCCGTTTACTCACTGCAATTTCGGTAATACTTCACGCTCATAAAAACGGAAGAAACCCTCTTGATCGGGGCCCACTTGATGAACGTAAACGTGATCGTACCCGGCTGCGGCGAAGGAGCGGATCTTCTCGAGGTGTTTCTCGGGATCGGGCCCGCAGGCAATTTTCTCTGCGACGGCCTCTTCCGTTATCAGCTCCGCGACCGCTTCGAATTCGGCCGGTGTCGCCAGCTCCGTCATCAGCTTTCCCGGAATCGCGGTAACCGGCCACCACTCCCGAGCGACCTTTCGCGCTTTCTCTTCGGTCTCGGCCCAACAGGCCGCCATCTGGCCATAGCAGGGCCTTTCGGCTCCACCGTCCGAGGCGCGAAATTTTTTCACGATCTGATCTTGGGGCATCGTGCTGATTAGACCATCGCCGATGGCGCCGGCAAGTTCCGCGGACTTCGAACCGGCCGCCGCAATCATAATGGCTGGAGGCCGATCCGGAAGTGTGAAAATCTGCGCGTTCTCGACCGTGAAGTATCGACCGCGATAGCTCTTGCTGCCGCCTCTCCAAAGCAGCCGCAATATCTTGACGGCTTCGTCGAGCATTTCGTGCCGCACCTGAATGGGCGGCCAGTGGGTTCCAAGGATGTGCTCGTTGAGATTTTCCCCCGTTCCGAGGCCGAGAAAAAACCGGCCCGGCAGCATCACCGCCGCTGTCGCGGCAGCCTGCGCGATAATCGCCGGATGCGTCCGTAGGATCGGGCAAGTCACACCGGTTCCCACGGACAAGCGCTCGGTCACCTGAGAAATCCCGCCCAAGACGCCCCAAACGAAAGCGCTTTGACCCTGTCGTTCGATCCAGGGGTGGTAATGATCTGAGATCAAAGCGAACGTAAAGCCGGCACCCTCGGCCCGCCTCGCGTAGCGGACGAGATCGTTAGGGGCATGTTCCTCGCTCGAGAGCGAATAGCCTATTTCCATAATCAAGCCCAGATTTCGGTTTTCGGGAGCTGCTCTTCACCCGGCGTCTTTCGCCGTCGAAAAACTCCCATCAGTATTCCATCGGAAGAGGTAACTAGAACCGCCTCCGCGTCCTGTTTGTCGAGGAGTTCGGTTGCTTGATTCACCGACGCGCTGGGACGAAGCGTGGTCGGGCCGGGCTCCATAATTTTTTCCGCCGGCGCGCCCGGATCGCGTGTCCAACGGTCTGCCGTGACGACGCCGAGGACCACGCCCTGTTCGTTTACAACCGGACAGAGGTTGAGTCCAAAGGCTGCGGCGCGCTGCTTGGCCTGGGCGGCTGAATCGGTCAGGTGACAGGTCGGTACCTGTCTCTCCATCACGTCGATCAACCTTCGGGACGCGGGCCGCTCTTGCTCCACCGGAAACCCGTACGCCATCCAGTCGGCCTTTCCCGGCTTATAGTAGAAGACCTGGGTGAAACCGAGACTCTCGAGCCGCCACGCGGCCCGCGGACTCAGATCTCATTGAAAGTCGTAGCAGTAAACAATTACCGGCTGCTCGCGACTTAGCCGACTGGTCGTCTCTTCGTCGAGTTTCTGCAGGGGAATATTGACCGCCCCCGGGAGATGTATTTCTCGATACTGCTTCTCGGGCAAAACTTCGACCAGCCGGGCACCTTGGCCGATCCAGTGCTGCACTTCATCACGAAACACTATCTTTGGCATCGCCAGCTTGCCTCCCTAGATCAGCTCACGCACTTTGTCCGAAAGTACGGTCCAGGCGATCTTCGATCGGTTCGGTTCACCGCGGGCCACTTCTTACCAGTGGCTATAGCGTATGGCTTATGGCAATTGTTCTTCGCCATATGACATAAGCTATCAGCCGCATTTACGCCGTCCAACCGCCGGCCGCTTCGGCCTCCGCTTGGTTATCGTTGCGGGTCGCGCCTGTTGGCCTTCTCCGGAGCGCGCGCTGCGTCAGGCCGTAAGCCAAAAACCCGGCGCCAAGGACAACGGACAACGGCGCAAGACCGGTCGGATGCCGGTTGGCGCTGAGAAGTAAAGCCGCCCCCGTGCCGGCGATCAAGAAGCGCGTCGACGGCGACCAGCGCCCTTGAAAAATATCTAAGCGCCGGCCGGTGGGCTTTTCGGCCTGTCCTTGAAGCGCCGGGACATCGCCCGGTTTTTCATGGACCTCCAACCGGTTCTCCACCTCGCGCACGCCACGGACAGACTCAACGCCGCGGATAAGTTGCTGCACCTCGTCCGCAAGCACAGGACCGATCAGAGTGACGCGGCCTTGACTGACCTGGACTTCGATTGCAGAAGGGTGACGGACCAGGAAACCGAGGTCTGAGCGAACCCGTTCCCTAAGCACCGCGTCGTCGACGCGGTCGCGGAAAATCATCGCTCGAGCTTCCGCCAGGCTTCCCAAAGTTCGATTCTTGAGATCCCGTGCCGTTACAGCCGCCGCTTCTCTGGCCTCATGCCCCAACCGTATGAGCTTGTCGCGCGCTTGAGCTCTTCGCCTGCGTCCGGCGATCGGATCGAGCACATACATGCTCAGGAGACCCAAAGCGGTGCCGCTTATGATTCCGAATAAGGTACCCATAACACTCTCCTCTTCCTTAATTTTGCAGTAAGTTTAACGTTTTCACGCCAAAGACATTCGCTAAACGGAGCTGGAAACGGGACGCCGGTAGATGCACCGTTAACTGGCCTTTCGCCGGCGTGGCGGTTCCTCCTTTCTTTGGGCTTGGTCCACGCTTTGCCGCAACAGATGCATGATGTCGATCACTTTGCCCTGCGGCTGGCGTCGCCCCTCCGGCTCAGCGGGGGCGGTGGCTTTGCTTTGACCGGATTGTATCTTTCTGTCGATGACCTTCATGAGATCATCGCGATACTCATCGCGATATCTCTCGGGATTCCAGTCACCGGCCAAAGCCTCGACCAGCTGCTCTGCCATTTTGACTTCTTGGCTCGTCACGTCGGCACGCTTGGCGGATTCGGGTACGTCAAGGCTGGAGGCATCGCGCAACTCATGCGGAAAGCGCAAAACGTTCAAGACCAACAGCGGGCCTTCGGCCATGACGGCCGCCAAATGCTGGCGCGAGCGGATCACCACCTTCGCGATCCCGACTTTACCGGTTTTCTGCAGGACCTCGCGTAACAGCGCGTAAGCGCGCCGGCCGTTCTTGAGCGGCTGCAGATAGTAAGGCTGTTCGTAATAGATCGGGCTGATTTGCGCGGCATCGACGAATTCCGTGATGCGAATGGACCGTGACGCCTCCACGTTGGCGTTGCGGAAGTCGGCGTCGGTCAAAGCCACGTACTCTCCTTTTTTATGCTGGTAACCTTTGACAATCTGGTCCCATGGCACTTCGCGGCCCGTCTTTTCATTGACGCGGCGGTAGCGAACGCGGGAGAAATCCCGCTTATCGATCAGGTCGAAGTCGATGCGACCGGCCGCTTGCGCCGAGTAAAGAGCGACCGGTATGCTGACCAGGCCGAAATCAAGGCTGCCCTTCCAGATCGGCCGGGAGGAAGTAGTGGTTTTTGCCTTGCGTTTATGTTTTTGTGATTTTGCTTTACGGGCCATGCGGTGCCACTAAGGCGTGAGTCCCCTTTCCGGAAGGGCGAACGCCCCCTTCACCGGTTTTTTGTTCCTGGTCGTGCACTCTTCCTCTTGGCGGCGCCTTACCTTACTGGTGAGCCCGCGCGCTGCGCCACGGCGCACACGAGTTATGGCAGCCTTCCTCTTACTTCGCGCTCTTCGAGGCACTTCTCACCCTCACCCAGCCTCAGTCCAGATTTAGCGTTTCGCGTTTAACCCGGGACTCGGAAGCCCGAGACCCGAGACCAAAACCCGCTCTCCTTACCGTCGCCCACCGGAAGCCCGCTTGCGACCCTTGCGGGCGGTTTGCCGGGGTCTTCCCCGCTTGCTGCCGGTTTTGGCCCGGGCTTTGGTCTTGCTCCGCCTTGCTCCGGCTCGGCTGGTCATTCTCTGCTGCAGCTTCTGCTTGCGCTCTTCCATTTGCGCGCCGAGGCCGTCCGCATCCAAGCGGTCTTCCAACATCGGAAACATTTCTGATTCCTCTTCTTGGATGTGGTGCTTGACGCTTTCAGCTAAAACTTTGTACTTGGCCTCGTATCGCTCGTCGTCCGGGCTCATTTTTTTCAGTTCGCCAATCAAAAGCTTGGCCACGTGGTGCTCCTCCAGGGCTTCATGGATCTGCTCTTCGTCATGGACGTGTTCTCTCGCCGCCGGATAAAAAATTTCTTCCTCGAGAGCCGCGTGAAGTTCGAGCTCCTGGAGTGTTTTATGAGCGACCTGCTCCTTTCCATCACTGTCCCCGCTCCGTTCAAATTGCTCGAAAAGCTCCTTCACTTTGCGATGATCTTCGCGCAGCATTTCTATGGCATCTGGCATGGACAACCTCCTGTTAAATTCTGAGATTTCTGCCAGTCAAATCACGCAAAGAGCATACCAAAAACCTCACCAAGTCACGCGCTGCGCTAGTAAACATTCCGCCTGGCGTGAAGCGTTAGGGGTAAGTGGCCAGCCCTTGAGTTCGGGTCTCAAACGCGAGAAAACCGTCGGCAACCTGGTGCAACTTCGGGACGACTACAAAGAGACCACTGACTACGGGACCACCGACTCCGTGTCTGTCGTCTGTGGTCGGTGGTCGCTTATCTTTACTCGGGCAGTGTATAGCGCTTTTCAATGGTTTCCTTGATCAAGCGCCGGCTTTCTGCGGCGGTGATACCTGGGGACGACTCGATTTTGGCAGCCTCATCCGCCAGCGCCTCGTCTTTGATCGCCTCTCGGAACCACCGGGAATAATCCCCTTGCCGCAAATGGTGCAGCCAGGTCTCGTCATCGACGCCTTCGCCGATTTGGATAAATAAGAGCAGGTTCTGCGAGCGCAGTTTGAGCTGGCGGTTCGGGCCTGTGAAGTAAAAACTGCGATCCTCCGGTAGTTCCCCTTCGGCGTATTTTCTTTGATGCCGGCGTCGCTGCGTACGGTTGGGCGCGATTTTGATGGCGACCGGCTCCATGGCTTTGTCCCGCGACCAAAAAAGCGCCTCTCCTTGATCCAACTTCGCCGGGCCACCGGAGGGCGCCGGTTGGCCGATCGCCTGGCAAAAATTTTTCAATCTCTCGCGCGGCTCGGCGCCGACAATCACCACCGTGTTCACCGTTTGAAGAGCAGTCGGCATCACCTTCTGCGGCTCGACGGTAATGAGAATTGTTTGAGCCATCATCCGTGGCAACACGTGGACGGCCGGATCCCATGAGGAGGGCAGAACATGATGCGCTTCATCGATCACGATCCAGTGCGGCCGGCCGGTCTGGGCGCGCATTTCCTGAAGACGGGAGAGGAGCGAGAGCAAAAACGCGGGTCGGTCGGCCAGATCCAGGCTGATCAAGTTCACCACGACATTGTCGTCGGGATCTGCTAGCACCTTTAAGATTTCCTCCAATTGAGGGACCTTTTGGTTGTTGCCGAGCGCGATGGCGCTTTCAAACGATTCGTAGTCTCCTTCCGGGTCTACGACACAAAACTGATAGGCCGCTTCCGCGACCCGCTCCAGGAATCCTGTGGCCAATGTCGATTTGCCGCCGCCGGATTCCCCGGCCAGAAGAATGTTTCGACTATAGGGCGGCAGCCTGACCTCGTGACCGTCATGCGTCCCGAGTAGAATGTGGCGACGAGTCAGCCTCGGGTCCCGCCCGCGAAGGTCGGAATCCAACAATTCCTCGATCAACTCGACGACCCCGGCGCCGTTCTCGGCGGCCGTCACAAAATCCGCGCGCTCACGGATACTCGGCAGGGCGTTGCTAACGGCGACAGAGCTTTCGCAAAGGCTCAAAAAAGCATAGTCGTTTTCGGCGTCGCCGATCCCGACGACGTTGTGCGGGGACAACTTGAGCTGGCCCAGCGCGGCGCTGAGACCCGTCGCCTTATTGACCCCGCTGGGCAAGAGCATGACCGAGCCTTTGTTGTAGATCAGCTGATATTCCAATCCGAGATCGCTGATGCTCTGCAGCAGGGCGGTATCGTAGGAGCGGCCGGTGGAGACGATCAGCCGGCCGCGTGAAAAGGGAATCGACCGCTTCCGCAGAGAGGCGAAGAAACGCTCGGGCGGCGCATCCGCCAAGAGCGTTTCTTCCTTTGTCGACGGGGAATAAATGATCGCGCCGTTTTCGGCAACCACGTAGCTGAACAGGTCGATGACCGGGCATGTGGAGAGCAAGTCGGCAAATTCCCGGCCCGTGACCAAAATCAGCTTGCGGCCAGACGCCAAAAGCTTTTCCAAAGCGGCAACGGAGTCAGCGTGAATTTGGCCCTGACGCGCCAGAGTTTCATCGAAATCACAAGCGAGGGCGAGGTATCGCATAGGCGCAAGGACGCAGCAATTGAAATGCCATCGCCTGTCACGCTCTACTTCCCGCGATTTGTCTCAATTGCGAATATCTGAGCGGTGAGCTGTCGCAACTTCGCAACCAACGGCAACATGGCTTATGGCAAGATGGCGTATGGCCGATAACTGTCGTCATAGGCTATAAGCCATGAGCCATAGGCTAGTTCTCGGTTTTTACCCAACAGCGCAAAACTTCAGCGACGCTCCACGCTTGCGCAATGCATCCTCGCGGGGTGTAGGGCGGCTCGGCGTCGAAAATCTCGCTGATCGAGCCGATGCCAGCCTGGCTTAAGTGAGGAACAAAACCCTCGAGCAAAGCGCGCGCGCCTGCGGTATCGTCCGGATGCACCTTTAACCAGGCATCGATCAGAGGTCCAATCATCCAGGCCCAGACGGTACCTTGGTGATAGGCCGCATCGCGCGCGCGCAAGTCGCCGAAGTACTTTGGTTTGTAGTCCGGGTGGCCGGGAGCCAGCGAACGTAATCCGACCGGGGTTATAAGACGCCGAAAAATGTTTTCCAAAACCGGTTTCCACCTCGGCGGCTCGAGAATCGGGTG
>DASTOD010000765.1:0-6029 GCA_035762645.1 Binatia bacterium
CTACGGGCCGAACAATGCGGACTTATTCCGGCGCGCCGCTGACTTTGTCGACAAGATATTGAAAGGCACAAAGCCCGCCGACATGCCTGTGGAGCAGCCGACGAAGTTCGAGTTCATCATCAATCTGAAAGCTGCCAAGCAGATTGGCTTGACGATACCGCCGAATGTGCTGGCGAGAGCGGATCGGGTGATTAAATAAATATGCGGCGCTTGCTAGGATTGAACTGAATTCTCTTCCGCCCAAAAGAACTAGCCTTCCAGACTCTCCTTATATAGACGCAGCCTCCATCGCGAAAACGCGAAAAAACCTTGTATTTGCAAGGGCTTTTCGCTCGCGCGAGCTCGGCCTAACGCACGTGTTCGTCAACAAATTGGGGCAGCCAATCGAGCCGCACGGTTGGGCAAAAGACCACTGGGGAATCCCGCTCGACGGCGCGCCCGTGACCCAGAAACAGAAGGCGCTACTAAAGAAGGGCAGAGAGCTCCCGGCAAAGATCGGGATCCGTTATCGGAAGTTTTACGCCACGCGCCACACGTTCATTACCGAGGCGATCAAGCGAGGGGAAAACCTCCTCGCGGTCGCCCAATACTGCGGGACGTCTCTGGCGATGATCCAGGCCGATTACTGCGGAAGCTTGAATCTCGGTGCCACAGAAATGCCAAACACCGCCGAAAAACAGTTGGATTTGCTGGTGGTCCCAACGGGATTCGAACCCGTGTTACCGACGTGAGAGGCCGGTGTCCTGACCACTAGACGATGGGACCTTGGCTGAGGAGGTAGGACTCGAACCTACAATCGCCTGATCCAGAGTCAGGTGGCTTACCAATTAGCCGACTCCTCAAATTAGCGGCGTTTTTAAACTAAAAGAATTGCCCGGCAGAGTCAAGATTCTTGCTGTTCGAGTCGATGGAATGCCGACTTCAACCTGCGAAGGGTTCGCTCTTTGCCGAGGACGGAAATCACCTCATGGATCCCTGGACTGACGGTCGAGCCGGTGAGCGCGACGCGGACCGGCTGCGCTAACTGGCCCATGGGCAATCCCGATTCTTTCAGCACCGCTGCAAAGGCCTGTTCCACGTTGGCCTCAGTGAAGTCTTCGAGGCGGCTGAGCGCGTCGATCAATTTTGTCAGCGGCTCGACGATTTCAGAGGTCAGAAACTTTTTCACCGCCTTCTCATCCATGGAAATGTCGTCGGTGAGAAAAAAACCCGCCGACTCTACCAGCTCGACCAGCGTCTTGGAACGGTCTCGCAGCGTAGCGATCATTCGCTGCAGCCACCCTTTATCCTCGGGTATTTTCCAACCTCTCATTTGAATATACGGAACGATCTCCTCGGCCAGCTGTGGGAGCGGCCGTGACTTGAGGTACTGAAAGTTGACCCAAAGAAATTTCTCCGGATTGAAAACCCCAGCCGATTTTCCTACGTTTTCGAGCGAAAACTTTTCGATGAGCTCCTCACGCGAGAAAATCTCCTGGTCCCCATAGGACCAGGCGAGGCGCACGAGATAATTGACAACGGCTTCGGGGAAGTATCCCATGTCCCGGTAGGCGGTCACCGAAGTCGCGCCATGGCGCTTGCTCAAGCGCGCTTTGTCCGTACCCAGGATCAGAGGCACGTGGGCGAACTCCGGGAGGCGTTCTCCGAAGGCCTGATAGAGTTGAATCTGCCGGGGCGTGTTTGCCAGATGGTCGTCGCCCCGAATAATATGAGTGACGGCCATGTCGATGTCGTCGACGACGACACAGAAATTATAGGTCGGCGTGCCGTCCGACCGCGCGATGATCAAATCATCCAGCTCTCGGTTGTCGAACACCACGTCCCCTTTGACCGCGTCCTTGACGACCGTCGTCCCTTCACGCGGAGAGCGAAATCGAACCGTGTAAGGCCTGTCCTTCGGCAAACTCGGGATGATCCCGTCCGGTGGGCGGCAAGTGCCATCGTAGGCCGGCTTTCTCTTCTCTTTTTGGGCCAATTGGCGCTTGGCTTCGAGTTCTTCGGGACTGCAGATGCAAGGGTAGGCTTTGCCCTCGGCCAGTAGTTGTTCGATTCGTTTCCGGTAGAGAGGCATCCGATCGGTTTGATAAAAAGGGCCTTCATCCCAGTCCAGCTCAAGCCATTTCAGCGAATCCAGAATGGCCTCCATCGCCTGCGGCGTCGATCTTTCGCGGTCGGTATCCTCGATCCTGAGAATGAACTCGCCGCCGTGGTGACGGGCGAAAAGGTAATTGAATAGAGCCGTGCGCGCGCCGCCAATGTGAAGGTAGCCCGTGGGGCTGGGCGCGAAACGGGTTCGGATTTGCATCATGGTGCAAGGTAACAAGGAGTCGAAAGAGCGTCAACGGCGCGTTATAAAAAGGGATTGAATGTGTTAGTATTTTTTACCCTTGAGGAGTGAAGGTCGTGGATACCAAAGAAGCAGCCGAAAACATGAACGAGAGCGCGAGCGCGGCGGATTCGGCGCCGTCTCATTTCATACGAAACATCATACTAGAAGATATCAGGTGCAATAGGAACAACGGCCGTGTTCATACGCGGTTTCCGCCGGAGCCGAACGGCTATCTGCACATCGGCCACGCGAAGTCGATTTGCCTCAATTTCGGCCTTGCCACCGAATTCGGCGGCCTTTGCAATCTGCGCTTCGACGACACCAATCCAAGCAAGGAAGACATCGAATACGTGGAGTCCATCAAAGCCGACGTGCGTTGGTTGGGTTTCGATTGGGGCAGCCGCGAATGCTACGCGTCGGATTACTTCCAGCAACTCTATCAGTTTGCGGTTCAGCTGATCCGAGCGGGAAGGGCTTACGTGTGCGACTTAAGCGCTGAGCAGATCCGGGAATACCGGGGCACCTTGACCGAGCCGGGCAAAGACAGTCCGTTTCGGGGGCGGACTGTCGAAGAGAATCTGGATTTGTTCCAGCGCATGAAGGCCGGAGAATTCCCGGACGGTTCTCGTACCCTTCGAGCCAAGATCGACATGGCCGCGCCGAATCTCAACATGCGCGATCCGGTCATGTATCGCATCCTCCACGCCACCCATCACCGGACGGGCGATCAGTGGTGTATCTATCCGACTTATGACTTCGCCCACGGGCAATCGGATTCGATCGAAGGGATAACGCACTCCATTTGTACGCTGGAGTTTGAAGATCACCGGCCGCTTTACGATTGGTTCATCGAGCAATTGGAAATACACCATCCGAAGCAAATCGAGTTTGCCCGACTCAATCTCACCTACACCGTGCTAAGCAAGCGAAAGCTGCTGCAGCTGGTCGAACACGGACACGTGTCCGGTTGGGATGACCCCAGGATGCCTACTCTCGCCGGCTTGCGGCGGCGCGGTTACACGCCGGAGGCGATCCGAAACTTTTGCGAACGGATCGGCGTGGCCAAGCGCAACAGCACGGTCGATATCGCCATGCTCGAACACTGTCTACGTGAAGATTTGAACAAGCGCGCCTCACGGGTCATGGCCGTGCTGAGGCCGCTCAGGATCGTGATCGAGAACTATCCGGAAGGAAAAACAGAAGAAATGGAAGCCGTGAACAATCCGGAAGATCCGAGCATGGGAACTCGAAAAATTCCCTTCTCGCGCGTGCTCTATATCGAGCAGGATGATTTCCGCGAGGAGCCTCCCAAAGGATTTTTTCGCCTTTCCCCGGACCGCGAAGTCCGGTTGCGATACGGCTACATCATCAAGTGCGTCGATGTCGTGAAAGATCCCAGCAGCGGCGCCGTAATCGAGCTCCGTTGCACCTATGATCCCGAAACGAAAAGCGGTTCTTCGCAGAGCCAGCGCAAAGTGAAAGCGACCATCCATTGGGTCTCGGCCGCGCATGCCGTCCCGGCCGAAGCGCGCCTGTACAATCATCTCTTTACCAAGGAAGACCCGGACGATGTCCCCGAAGGTGGCGATTGGCTGGCGAACATCAATCCTAACTCCCTGGAGCGTCTCACCGATTGTCGGATCGAGCCCTGTTTAGCGAGGGCACAATACGGTGATCTCTATCAGTTCGAGAGATTGGGTTATTTCTGCTTCGATAGCTTCGATTCCACGCCCGAGGCTCTCGTCTTCAACCGAACGGTTACCTTACGCGACACCTGGGCAAAGATCGCGAAGTCGGGAAATAGGTAGGAGTTAGGAGGTGGAGTAGAGGAAGGGAGAGTATCCCAGTGGCTCCAACTCAGTTTAGAAAGTGTATGCAGCATGCATACCGAGAAGGTTCTGAAAGATCCTGTGCTTATCCTTGGCTGACAGTCCCGGAAAGGGAAGCGCATTGGGATCCCCGCCTGTCTCTAAAACGTTGTTGGTGACGCGTCGCGTTTTATAAAGGACGGCCATATATCCCAAGTCTACTTTAAGGCGCCGCCACTTATATCCTATACCTCCGGTAAGACTCAAATAGTCAGCGCCAGGTATAGCGGGTCCAAGAGTGCTCGCTGGAATAGGTGTCTCTTCCAATGCTGCGCCAGCGCGTAATTCGAAGTTTGGATTGAGCTTATAGGATGTTCCAAAACGCAGCGTGGTTGCATCCTTCCATTTCTGCGGCAAGACGAAGCCCATAATCGGGAACGCGCCCCCTAGCCCCGGCAGAGGCGTGGAAAAGGAAGCCTTCAACTGCCGGAATTCACTCCAACGAACGAAATCAAACTCGAATTCCAGGCCCCACTTTGGATCCACTTGCCAGTGAGCGCCAAGATTGATGACCGGCGGAAGGGGCAGGTTCATGCCGGAGGCTTTCGCGCGTGTGCCGAGACCCCCCGCCAACGGAGCATCGGTAAATTTGACGTCGGCCGAATCAAAATCGAGAGCAACTCTGCTCCTGTAAGTCACCCCAATCCGAAGACTTTCTTGTGGTTTTACGAGGAGCCCGAAGTTATAACCGTAGGCGTTGTCCGTATCGGTTATTCTCAACCGTCCATCGCCGAACGGGCCGAAAAAGATCGCCCGCGAAAAAAGTCCCGAGGAATGAACGAAGCTCAAGCCACCCCCAACCGACAGGTAAGGTAGAGCTTCCCACGCGATAGCCGGAGTAACAAAGAGAGTTTTCAGTTCCGATCTTATGGCCGCGTACCGCGCAAAACTATCCGGTTTATAGCTCGTCGCCAACCCGAAGGGGCTGTAGCTGCCGATACCCAAGGAAATTTTCGAATTCGGGACGTGATAATTGATGAAAACATTAGGAAGGGCGTCGTCATCGTGGATGTTTCTAGAGGTTGTTCGACCGTTCCTGACGCTACTGACGGTGTTTACATAGGTCACGCCGGTCATGATTTGATCGCCGTCGATCTGAGTCATCGCCGCGGGATTAACATAGACGGCGGATGGATCCTCAACCCCGGCCGTCGCGGCGCCTCCCATAGACTCCGCTCTTGCTGTTTGCGGTGGAATCGCGTATCCGCCGGCAAAAGACAACTTGGGGTAGAACAAACCTAACAAAATCAACAAGAAAACCTTACAGATCTCTATCCAAGGATGCATTTGAGCTCCCCACCCAGCGCCCTTGACTACTAAACTAAAGTTATATATACACCTGCGTTATTGTAGCCAAATAAGGACAAAGAGTGACATAAGGCGAGTGTTAACTACAGAGCAAATAGCGCGTTATCTTAAACTGACGAGTTCCTAATTGACATAAAAAAATTCGCGCAACGGTGGTTCAAAAAGAGAAATGATCCACGCCCTAGCTGGCGAACGAAGTTAAAGCTCCTCCAGAAGAAATTCCGCCGACAGGGAATTTCGCAATGGGGATAGATGAAAAGTTTTAACGACAGGATCGAAAAAAAATACCAGGTAGGGATCAGCGAGAGCGGGGTCGCCGATTTATGGCGCGATTTGAGGTCGTTCCTCGGTCCCTATGGGCTGGCGCCGGCACAGGACGTTACGTCGGTGGGCAGCGTCTATTTTGACAACAAGGACTGCGATCTCCTGCGTTACAGCCTCTTCGGACGCCTTATGATTGTCCGGCTAAGGACCTACGAAATGTACGGTCGCCCGCCGGAGCCTATAAGTGAATACTGGGTAGA
>DASTOD010000766.1:0-8971 GCA_035762645.1 Binatia bacterium
CTGGGATCGACGATCTCGCTCAAATTATTCGGTATCTTTCTTCCTTCGAAATCGATCATGGCTAAAGTCTCTTTTCATGGCGGTCGGATGGGGAGCTCATCCCTTCAGAAATCGGATCAGCGCTTCATTAAACTTATCCGCCGCTTCCCAGATGACCAGGTGAGACGCATTATCGATCAGCTCGATCCGAAGCGCCGGCTCCTCCTCTTTCAACAGGGCGCAGCGCTGGGCGGCCGACCCTCGGTCCTGTTTGCCGTAGAGCAGCATCAGCGGAACCGAAATCTCTTTCAGCCGTTTGTAGAGCGGCACGGAATCGCCCTGCGGCTCGCGCGCCTTGGAACGTTCCATGAAGGCGGTGAAATTTTTTCCCACGCTCATGTCCAGACGCTTTTGCAAAACTTCCGGAGTGATCAGCGCCTTATTGAAGAAATTGGTTTCGAGAATCTTGCGCATATCCTCCAGGGTCGGAGTTCCGCTGGTCCCCTCTTGTCCCTCGGCCGCACCCTCCGGAGCGGGTTTGCCGGGTAAGCGCGGCAATAGATTTCCGCTGCCCACCACCATGACGCGACTAACGCGCTCAGGCTGCCCGAGGGCGACGCGCGCCACCATGCCGCCGGCTTGTGAGTGGCCGACCAGCGCGGCGCGTTCGACGCCGATGGCATCCATAAACTTGGGAATAAATTGCGTGCGATAGGAAGTCGTATAGTCCTTGGGATTGTCCGAAAGGCCGAATCCCGGTTGATCGTAGGCGATGGCGCGAAATCCCGCGGCGCCGATCACCGGCAGGTTTCGTTCAAACACCCGAGCCGAAGAACCCAGGGAAGCCCCGTGCAGGAAAATCACCGCCGGCCCTGAGCCTTCATCGAGGTAACAAGTCTTGAGACCGTCGACCTGGATTGTTTTTTCCATGCTCAATCTCCTTTCAAACCTCTGCTTCGTATTCCTCCAAAGCGCCGGGCACCGGACAGTAGGGCAAACAATCTGCGCAGCCCGTGCATTGACGCTCGAGAACTTCATACATGTGATGGATGTCCTGCATTTTCGGATGGACGGCGCCTTCAGGACAGACTTCGCGACAGAGACCGCAAGCGATGCAAAGCGTTGCGTCAATCCTAACTTTCATCGCCGGAGTCGACCTCAACTTGTACCACCAAGCGCCCGGCTCGGCTCCGGGGCCCAAGGCCTCAGGAGGAAATCAAACACCTCTTCAATGGGCTTTTGATTTTCCGGCGTCAGCGCGTACGCGTCGATCTGATATTTTCCTTCCATGAAGTGCATCATCTCCTCGGCCTCCTGGCTGCGAAGCTGGTGGCGGATCAGAGGATCGTCGATCACGCTGAGTGTCGCCGATATTCCCAGGCAGGCCATCGCCTCGTTGAAATAATGCTGGCCCGCCCTTGCGAGCGGATGGATATGCGGAAACATCGCCGTCATACCGAAGTAGGAGAGTTTAGGCTGCATGTTAGCCCGCGCATTATTCATCAGCTCTTCTTCCCGTTGGATCCACCCGCCGCGGAGAAGCACGTCCGCGTGCAACTGGCCATGCTTCACCTCGTCCCAGATCTGGCGGGCGCGCATTCGCTGTAGGTCGATATACTTCGGCTGATCATCAATCGTGACGGAGAGAATTTGCGTCGACATTTGCTTGATCGACATGAACGGGCCTTCGGCGGCGTAGCCGGCCAATGCGCGGGTGATTTTCCAGTCATCGCCGTTCGCTTGCAGATCCGCTTGCGCGTTATTGAGCGCCATGGTGACGAGCTTGTCCCAGGCCGGTATGCAGCGCTCGGTCTGGCGCAGGCGAAAATCCACTCCCGGGCCGCTAAATCCGACCGGATAAACCCATTTGGCTAAGAAATTTTCCAGAATCGGTTGCATGGCTGCTCCCATCATCGGCAACTAGAGCTGGTGGAACCAATTTCCTGAAAGCGGAGCGTATCACCTGGGCGCCGGGACACGCGGCCATCTTAGATGCTCCGTCCAGACCTCCGGTGGCGGAGGGACCAGGGATTTTCCACTGACGGCATCGACAATCGACCCTTCCGCAGGACAGTACATCAGGCACACGGTGCACTTCGGGTAAACACAGCGGTCGTCGATTTCCAGAAGATGCCGGGATGTGGCTGAAACGACGACCGCATTGATATCGATCTCGCGACACGCCACATAACACATGCGGCACTCCGTGCATTTTTCATGGTCGATCTTCAATCCCGGCATGATCTCTCCCGGGAATCATGTTCCCCCTCCTTCGTCCTCCCCCGCGCTACGCGGGGGAGGAAAAGAGGTGGGGGTTTAATCGATATCTGCGAATGCTGTACCATCGCCCGCTTCCTCTTCTTTCATGCCCAAGACAAAACGCGCAACTTCTTCGAGATAAAAGAGATAATCGCGCCTGGTCTCGGCGCATAGTCGCCGCGCTAGCTCGACGTCTACGTCTTTCTGTAGGAAGCGCTCCACGTGAAAGCGCCCCATCAATATGTGACTACGGGTTTCCGCAAGTTGGCTGGCGAAGACCGCACGGGTGGCCGGGTCCGGACAGGAGCCCGCAAACCGCTCGGTCCATGCCAGCTCGATGACCTTCGGCCCCAGATTGAATGCTGCAAGGCGCAGATGTTGTGGGTAGTTGGCGAGCGCGCGAAGGCAGAAGATGTAGGCGCCGACCCGAGTCGCCGGGGCAAACTGACCGTAGGGGTGGGCGAAAATTTTCTTCTGCGTTCGCGCCCAGCCGCGCCGCAGGATCTCGTCCGAATACTGCATCTCATGGGTCGACTCATCGTAGATTTGCTTGCCGAAAAGATAGGCCACGGCGGGCGGATAGTCGTTCAGGTTGAGACCCTGGGCCCAAGCGCCGTAGACGTAATACATCAGCCGTTTGAGAGTCCACAAGCGAGCCAAAAGTCTGAAGCACTGGTCATTCGTAAGACCGGACTTATGCGCCGCACTCAATACGGCGTCCATGGCGGTTACGGCGCCGTCATGCTCGCTCTGCCTGAGTAGTTCGGCGGCGAGCCCGTTGTTCTCAACGGGTAGGGTCATTTGGGGTCTGGCCAACTCGTTTCTAGCTCGCCGCCAGCAAACGCTCGTGGCCTTTTTTGGAAATCGGCGCGAGCCCAGACGCGATCAAACTCCAGCGCGATCCTCGCTCGCCGCAATAAACCTCCCCCCCTGTGGTGGCGCCGAAAACTGAATACCCGTCATCCCATTCTTCGATGCATAAAGCGCCGAATTCGTGCTTCAGACTGTCGGGAAGCCCTCCGCTCAAGCGCTGCCAGTTTCGTCCACCGTCTTCGCTGCGGTAAATTTTGCCTCCGGCGTGGGCGAGCGCGCCGGCCTTGCGCCAGGTTGTGGGATTATGTTCGGCGGCCGCGATGAACATCGTATCGGGATTGCGCGGGCTCCAAACGAAGCCGTCGGGATAAACGTCGGCCGCCCATTCGGGGCTGGTCCACCGCTCCCAGTGAGATCCGCTATCGAACGTGACGTAGAGCCCGGCGCCCCCTGTCACAAAGATTCTCTTCGGATCGCGCGGATCGATGAGCGCCCTGTGAACGTCGTAGAAATGTTCCACCGGACGGTCCTTATCGCGCAGGAACCCGACGGTGTTCAGCTCGCGCCAACTTTTTCCCGAGTCGGTGCTCTGTAATAAGGCGCCCTGTTCGATGCAGGCATAAATAGTGCGCGCGTCGTGGGGATCGAAAGTGATGAATTTAGTGTGAGCGATGTGGGGCGGGGCGGGAAAAGACCAGCTAGAACAGCTGGGCACGGAGCGCAGCGCCGGAAGCTCGGTCCAGTGAAGTCCCAGATCGTCGCTGTAGAATAAATGCGCCGGCTGCGTTCCCGCATAAATTCGAGCCTTGCCATCCACAACGGTCGACGCCAAGCTGTAAACGTCGTGGATCGGGAGGCCTGTGTCGCGTCGCTCCCATGATTTTCCGCCATCCGCGCTGGCATGGACGGAACCGAAAAAGACGCCCGCGAAGATAACGCCGCTTGTCGGCTCGAAAACAATGGAGCTGATATGAAGCCCCCGCAACGCGCGATGCGCCACCCGCCACTCGTTCTTGCCCGAACGCTCGAGAAGAACCACGCCGTCTTTAGTAGCCACCCAAAGTTCGCTGGATGGGTCAGAGGTTGAATATACGTTCGAGCCGCCGTGAGAAAGTCCGATTGCCATAGCTCTCCTCCTTAACTGTTGGATCGCAACCCGTGAAAGCCGGACGTGAACACTGTATCAATCCATCTTCTTTGCCGTCAAGCTACGACAGGGCGAAGAGCGCCTTGGGATTATGGTAGGTGATCTTCTCGTACTGAGCCGGGCTGATGGTCCCTATCTCCTTGAGGTTTCGAAGAGCTTCGACCTCGGTGGATTGATCGTTGTGGCCATAGTCGGTGCCGATCGTGATGTTTTCTTCTCCCGAGTATCTGAGGATGTAATCGACATCATCGTCCGTCTGGCACGATACATAGAGCCGGTACTCCTTTAAAGGATTTTCCGGAAGCTTCTTTCCCTGAGCCGCCCAGCGGCGCTGCAGGTCCTTGACTACATAAGGGATCCATTGCGCCGCCGCCTCGGCCCAGTGAAACCGGAGCCGGGGAAATAATTCCGGCAACCCGGCCATGATCACCGACTGGAACGCGCCGATGACCGGCAGGCGGAACTTCCAAAAACTTCCGCCGCCATTGTACTGGGACACCAGATCGATGACGTAGGGGTTACCGTTGCCGACGTGCACTCCCACGGCGAGGTCGAGACGGCTCATCTCCTCGTAAAGGGGGTAGAAATAGGGATCAGTGATCAGCCGGTGGCCTTCGATGCCCCGCATGAACACGCCGCAGGCGCCGTGCTGCCGGCAAAACCGCAGCTCCTCCAAAGATGCGCTAATGTCGAGCAACGGCAAGACGCAGATCCACCTCAGCCGACCTCGGCCCTGCCGGTAAATGTCAGCCAGCCAGCGGTTATAGCCTTTGCATATGGCGATTTCCCACTCGGGCTTGTCGGTTATCTGCTCGATAAAAATCGTCGGGTAGAGGACCTGAATGTCGATACCCAGCTCGTCCATGTGATTCAGCCGGGCCGGGACGTTTTCCATTTCCCGGGTTTCGCGAGGAGTGTCCATTCGGCGGCCGGTCCGCGCCGAGACTTCGGCGAGCTGCCGGGCGGTCATGACGATCCGCACCAAGCCGCGGATCTTGCCGTCGATGAACCAGTACTCTCCGCCATCTTCACCCCGGGGACGCACGATCAAGGGCCGATACTTTTGGTCCGCCGGCTCCATGAAATCCCAGGTATGTTCTGACTCGACAACATGCGCATCGGAATCGATGGTGGGCATTGCTGGATACCTCCCGTACGGGTGATCCGTCATTCCCGAATGTTTCTATCGGGAATCCATTGCTGCAAGGTGGTTCGTTGGAATCGTAGGTTCATGCGGTCTCATATAGCACATTGCCTAATCTCCCCGCGAGTACGCACGAAGCACCCCGACCCCTTTTGCTGCCCGGCGGCCGGGTTTCTCATATATATTGTAACGACCCCCTGGATGATGTAATGCTGGCCTCGCTTGGAGACTGTGCCGTAATATCGGAAAGATTGTGTCCATCGCGTTTTCTGTCATTTCGAACCGCAGGGAAAAATCTTAGATCCCTCACATGCGTTCGGGATGACAACCCCGTTTCGCAGATTGCCAGACAGTCTCTTACCGGGGAAGATTCAGGCACCGGTATTGCAATGCGGCGTTTCGTATCACATCCATCGGACCAGTAAGATTCAAAGGAGGGGAGAACCATGTCAAGGATCAGGCACATTGCTATTCTCGCCGCGGATCCAGCGAAGCTGTCAGAGTTTTACAAAACATCTTTTGGCCTGAAAGAAGTCGCCCGCAGCGGCGAAAAAGGGGACGCTATTTATCTATCCGACGGCCACATCAACTTGGCTCTTCTGCCGGCCAGAAATCGTCGAGAAGGGATTTACCACTTTGGCATCCAGGTGGAAGACGTAAAGGGTGCCGTTGCAACGGCGCTCGCCGCGGGCGCCACCGGTGGTAAGGCTGAGCTTCCCAAGGATGGCCGTTTCGCGGAGACCTTTGTCCTTGATCCCGTGGGTACCAGAATCGACCTATCGCCGGGCTGGAAAGTTTAGGCCGCCATTTGACGACGAGCACACTTTAGATCTGAGTTCATTTGTGGCCATTCACGTGGGCGCGGAGCGCCGAGGCTGTGAAAAAACGAGAGGAGCGTACCATGAGGACGAAAAGAGTAGTGTACGTTGGTTTGGTGACAATTGGCATCGCCGCCCTTATCGCGGCTTGCGCCATGCAGATGAGCGACGAACCAGGCGGCGCCGCTGTCCGTATCGACGCCGACGATATCGGCGGCGTGGTCACCAGCGCGAAAGGGCCCGAGGCCGGCGTCTGGGTGATCGCGGAAACCACCGAGCTGCCGACACGGTTCTCCCGCAGCGTCGTCACCGACGATCAAGGCCGCTACGTGATTCCCGATCTGCCCAAGGCGAACTACGATATCTGGGTGCGCGGCTATGGGCTGATCGATTCGCCGAAGGTGAAAGCAGCACCCGGGAAGATGCTAAACCTGACGGCGGTGGTCGCGCCGAACGAGGTTGCCGCGGCGCAGTTCTACCCGGCGATTTATTGGTATTCCATGATGAAGATTCCGGATGCGAGCGAGTTCGGCGGCAACGGCAAGATTCCAGCCAACGTAACCCTGACCGGATATCTAAACTTGATGAAGAGCAACGGCTGCGCCAACTGCCATCAGTTGGGAGCGCTCTCGACGCGCACGTTCCCAAAAAATGCACCATACGCCCTGAACGAGTTCTCCAATTCTGAAGAAGCATGGATTCGCCGCATCCAGTCGGGGCAATCCGGCGAATCCATGTTTAACACAGCCATGAAGGAACTCGGCGGCGCGCCAATCCGCTATCTAGCCGACTGGACGGACCGGATTGCCAAAGGCGAGGTGCCCCATGCGAAACCGCCGCGGCCACAGGGCGTCGAGCGCAACATTGTCGTCACCACCTGGGATTGGCTTAACGACAAGCATTACCTTCACGACCTGATTGCCTCGGATCGGCGCTACCCGACGGTCAATGCCTATGGTCCGGTGTATGGGTCCACCGAGCACAGCACCGACATAATGCCAATCCTCGACCCGAAAACGCACAAGGTCACGGAATTCAAGCTGCCGGTGCGCGATGCCGACACGCCTATGGCCATCGGTCCGGGCCATCCGGCAAGCGACAAAAATATGCAACCTTCGCCTTACTGGGGCAATGAGTTGATCTGGACGAGCAAGGCGAACAACCACAACGGCATGTTCGACCGCAAGGGGCGCGTGTGGTTCGCGGCGGCGATCCGCGGCCCGAACAATCCGGCGTTCTGCAAGAAAGGCTCGGACCACCCTTCGGCCAAAGCGTTTCCGACCGAGCGCACGAACCGACACCTCACGATGCTCGATCCCAAGACGATGAAGTATACGTTCGTCGACACCTGCTTCGGCACGCATCACTTGCAGTTCGATGCCAACGATAGACTGTGGACCAGCGGCGGCGGTCAGGTCGTCGGCTGGCTCGACATGAAGATATTCGACGAGACGGGCGACGCGGCGAAATCGCAAGGCTGGACGCCGATGATCCTCGACACCAACGGCAATGGCAAGCGCGACGCCTACGTCGAGCCGAAGGAGCCGGTGGATCCGACCAAGGACAAACGGATCTCGGCGGGTTTCTACGCCGTGATGCCGAGCCCGGCCGACGGCTCGGTCTGGGGCTCCTCTCGTGGCTTTCCGGGATCTATCGTGCGCATCGCTCCGGGACCGAACCCCTCGGAGACAGCGCTCGCAGAGATCTACAACGTACCGATGCCGGGCTTCGGTGTGCGCGGCGCCGACGTCGACAAACAAGGAGTCGTGTGGGTGTCGCTCGCGAGCGGCCACCTCGGCAGTTTCGATCGCCGCAAGTGCAAGGGCCCGCTCAACGGTCCTAAAGCGACGGGCAATCACTGTCCGGAGGGCTGGTCGTTCTATCAGTACCCCGGTCCCGGATTCCAGGGAATCGGACAGAACAGCGCCGAGTCGAGTTACTACTCCTGGGTCGACCAGCACAACACGTTCGGGCTTGGTGAGGACGTGCCGATGTCCACCGCCAACTTGCATGGTGGCTTAGTCGCGATGAAAGACGGCAAGATGATCTTGTTGACCGTGCCCTATCCGATGGGCTTCTACGCCAAAGGTTTCGACGGGCGCATCGACGATCCCAAAGCGGGCTGGAAAGGCCGCGGGTTATGGAGCTCGAGCGGCGACCGCGCGCCGTGGTTGATGGAGCGCGGCAAGGGCTCCAAGCCGCTCGCCGTGCACTTCCAGATCCGCCCCGATCCGCTGGCGAAGTGACCAAAGGCGATAGGCGCAAAGCAGCGGGCGTGCGGCAGCAGGCGAAAGGTATAAGCTAGACAAGGAATGGAACATGAGGACAAGAAAGATCTTTTGTCTGGCCATAGCTGTAATGGGCATTATGGTTCTTTTGGCGCTCTCACGGATCGGTCTGAGCGCGCAGCAAAGCACGACCGTGACGGTGCGCATCGACAACGACGATATCGGTGGCGTGGTCATCGGCGCGAACGGGCCGGAAGCCGGCGTCTGGGTAATCGCGGAAACGGGCGACCTGGGCACGCGATTCGCCAAGATGGTGGTCACCGATGAGCGCGGGCGCTACGTAATCCCTGGCCTGCCGAAGGCCACGTACAACATCTGGGTGCGCGGCTATGGGCTGGTCGATTCACCGAAGGTCAAGACCGAGCCGGGCAAGATGCTGAACCTGACGGCGGTGTTGGCGCCGAGTGCTGCAGCGGCGGCGGAATATTATCCGGCCATCTATTGGTTTTCGATGCTGAAGATTCCGGACAAAAGCCTGTTCCCCGGCACCGGCCCCGATGGCAACGGCATGCCGGTGGCCTTT
>DASTOD010000767.1:0-8525 GCA_035762645.1 Binatia bacterium
GGATGTGCGGTAACGCCGGAGGTCCGTACGTGAGAGCAAACAGCACCGAGCGGCCAAGTTAAAAAATGATCTCCCGCGGGCCGAAACTCGGTATCGACGGGCCGGTCAACCGGTTGTTAGCCGGAGAATTCTATTTCACAGCGGGCGTGCCCCGTTGACGTACGTATCGTTCATGCGCCCCAAACGGCCAATACTACAAACATGACGATTAGCCCTACGACAATTCCCAGTAGCAACCAAAGCACGTTTGTTTCTCGCAACGGAAGCTCCTTCTTGCATAGGATTTATTCGTACCTTATATCTAGGTAAATCACCTAGAATTGTACACCACGGAGCAGTGGTTAACCAGCTTCGGGGGTTGTTGGTCGATTGGTCATATGCGTCCTTTGGGAAGCGCTTACCTTTGGAAAGGTTATAGGAGTGTTAAGGAAAAGGGGAACAGGGCGGAGTGGTTTGATCCGGTAGGAAAAACCCCTATGGGGTTTCCATGCCGCGCCCCAAGGGTCAGCACAAATGTATTAGGGGAATATCCAATTGTCATTTCCAGCAGGGCTCTCAATTCTGGCGCAAACCAAAGGCAATCCGGTCGGCGCAACTTGTTCGCCACCCGACGGATCGCCCGGCCTAGCCGTTTCGAGCAGGCTTCAGAACTTTCCGGTGAGACGGTTGCCCTGATGTTTTTCGACTGGGGCAGCAGGTCTTGCCCTGTGAATCTGCGGGGTTGTTACTTGGCAGGGTATCCGGATCGTGAAGGTCGATCCCTTGCCCGGTTCGCTTTCTACTCTAACCGTCCCGCCAAGCATCTCGGTAAATTTTTTGACGATAAACAGTCCCAATCCCACGCCGCCATAGGGCCTCGTCTGCGAGCTGTCTATCTGCCGAAACATTTCAAAGATGACCGGCAGTTTTTCTTTGGGAATTCCCACTCCGGTATCCGAAATCTGGAATTCCAGTGTATTCGTTTCTGGAACATGCCGGGCGTTCAAGGCGACACGTCCCCTGTCGGTAAACTTGATCGCGTTATTTAGGAGGTTTTCGAGAACATGTTTAAGCTTGGCGTGGTCCGTTCTGATAACCGGTAGGTCGTAAGGAAAATCCCACACTACGCTAAGTTTCTTATCAGAAGGGATTGCATAATCGGTTTTGAGCTCCTCGAGTAAATTTCTTAAATCTACTTCCCCGGCGTTGACTCCAATTGCTTCGGCTTCCAGCGATGTCGCGTACAATATGCTGTTGACCATCTTCAAGAGATCATTGGCATGGCTCATGGCTTTTCCCAGGGCCATTTCCTGCTCTGCGTTAATCTCTCCCAGAGACCCGTCCCTGACCAAGCCTGTGTAGCCCATCGTGACGTTCAGAGGCGTCCTCAGCTCGTGGGACATGACGTTAAGAAATTCGTCCTTCACCTTGTTGGACTTCTCCAATTCAACCATCTGTTTTTTTATTTGCTCATAGAGCCGCGCATTGTGGATGGCGATGGCGGCCTGTCCTGCAAGCGTGGTGAGAAATTCGATTTCATCGTCACTGAACGAGCGCCTTTCCTTGGTATAAAAGACAATCAGCCCCAGGACCTCATCTTTAGCGATCAGGGGAATTCCGAGATAAGACACCAACCCCTGCTTGCGGGCGAAATCAGAAGCGGCGGCTCGGGGGTCCGTTTGAATATCTGAAACCGTGACAGGAATTTTGTTTTCCAACGCTATCTTAGCCAGACCCTGTACCCCCTTCCGATTTGCCTTCCATTCTTGTTCATTGATATTGCGGCAAGCCACTGGTTCCAATTCTCCGGTCTCGTGGTTGAATAATCTGACTGTCATCGCGCAGTAGGGGAGCAGGAGACCGATTTTTTCCAGTAAGATTTGCAACACGGCCTGAAGATCCAGGGTGGAGATAATAGCCAGGTTAATCTCGTGAAGCGCCTTGAGGCGTTCCAAGTTTTGCTTGACCGCCTCCACCGCGTGCTTGCGCTCTCGCCTTACCTCCGCCTCGCGCAACTCCCGCTCCACGGAAGCAATGAGGCGCTGGAGATTACCCTTCATAATGTAATCGTGCGCGCCGGCTTTCATCGTGGCTACCGCTTTGTCCTCACCGATGCTGCCCGAGACGACGATAAAGGGGATATCGATTCCGCTCTGCTTTAATTGTTCCAATGCAGCGATCCCGCTGAAATGGGGCATGGTGTAGTCGGCGACAACCAGATCCCAGGGCGGGTTGGCCAAGGCTGCAGCCATGGACTCCGGAGTGTCTACTCTTTCAAACGTCACGTTATAGCCCGCGCGGCGAAACTCGCGCAGCACAAGCAACGCGTCATCTTCGAGGTCTTCGACGATCAGCAGGCGAAGAGATGGAGCCATTGGAGTCACCGTCCCATCGGGAGTGTGACGCTGGGCGTAAGCCTAGTGTCGCGGCCCAGTAAACCGCTCAATGTCTCTGAAAATCTTTTAACCATCTAAAAGGCTTCGCACAGAAAAGAGATTGAATAACGACTTCGAGTGGCTTCTCCTGAGCGTTTGCTCGCGGAGTTCTCCAAGGCGACTCGAGCAGCCATTGCGTCATTTCTCCCGATGGTAACGGCCGGCTCATGTAGTAGCCTTGCGCCTGGTCACAGCCCAAAGCGACCAAACGATCCCAGACCTCCCGGGTCTCGACCCCCTCGGCGATAACTTTGAGGCCCAAATTATGCGCCAGATCGATGGTAGAGCGCACAATCAGTGCATCGTTTGAGTCCGTGCTCATGTTGATGACAAACGATTTGTCGATCTTGACTGCAACGACCGGGAGTTTTTTTAGATAGGCAAGCGACGAATAGCCGGTGCCGAAGTCGTCGATCGAAAGCGCGACACCCAACCGGCTGAGCCGAGTGAGAATCTCGAGGGAGCACGCGGGGTCGGCCATGATCGTGTTCTCAGTGATTTCGAGTTCCAACTGTTCGGGTGCTAGGCCATGGGTTTCCAGGACCTCAACAACGCGATCGGGAAAATTGATGTCGTGCAACAGGCGCGGGGAGAGGTTCACACTTACAGATATGTTCAATCCTTTCTCCTGCCAGCAGCGGGCTTGGCCCAGCGCTGAGTTGAGCGCCCATATGGTCAGCGGTTTGATAAATCCCGTGCGCTCCGCCATCGGAATAAACTCCTCCGGAGAAATCAAACCAAATTCGGAGTGGCGCCAGCGTGCCAGCGCCTCGACGCCGACGACAGTTGCGGTTCCGAGATCTATCTTCGGCTGGTAGGCCAGAGATAGTTGCTTGTTGTCGATGGCCCGGTGCAGTCCAGCCATGCGCGCGAGCCGCTGTGGGCTGTAGCAGTCGAGGTCCGGCGAATAGACCGTATAACCGCTGGCGGATCGTTTTGCCGCGTACATGGCAATATCCGCATGGCGCATGAGCCCCTCCTTGTCGTCGCCATGTTGCGGGTAAATCGCGATGCCGATACTGGCTCGCGCGTCGAAGGCAATCTCCCCAATCAGGAAAGAGGACTCTAAGATCTTCAGAAGTTCACGCGCGGTAAGGACCGCGCCTTGTTCGTCCATTCCGGGGAGCGATACGGCAAACTCATCTCCGCCCAGTCGAGCGACCGTGGCGGTTCTCCGCAGCGCGCCCTGCAGGCGGCGGCCGACTTCTTGCAGCAGGAGATCCCCGGTCTGATGCCCCATGGTGTCATTAATCTCTTTGAAATGGTCCAAGTCCATGAGCAGGAGGGCCACGGGTTGATTTTCACGGCGCGCTTTGACCAGGGCTTCATCGAGCCGCTCGTGGAGCAGATTTCGGTTTGGAAGGTCGGTCAAAGGATCGTATTGAGCCAGATATCTGAGCCAGCTCTCGGCCCGCTTGCGTTCTCTACGGATTTCCACCTCGCGAAGTTCTCTTTCTATCGCAGAGACAAGTCGCTGGGTATTTCCCTTCATCACGTAGTCCTGGGCTCCCGCTTTCATGGCTTCTACAGCCACATCTTCGCCGATCGTACCCGAGACAAGGATAAACGGAATATCGAGCGCGCTCTGCCGTACGATCGAGAGAGCCGAAAGACCGTTGAAACGCGGCATTGAATAATCGGCAATAACGATATCCCAGCGTTGGCGGGTTAGCGCGGCGGACAGGGCCTCGGGAGTATCCACTCGTTCGAAGACAGGCTCAAAGGCTCCGTTGCGAAGCGCTCGAAGTACCAGCAAAGCATCGTCCTCCGAGTCATCTACGATCAATACACGAAGCGGCTTGCTCATTTTACGACACTCGAAGTCGTCCCAAACACATCTCGGCCGTCGGTTCTTGGCACCTTTAGGCACAGAAGAGTAATCCAAGGCATAACTGTCATTATTCGAGCCAGACGATGACGACCTCGTTTCGCAGGTTGTTTCATGCCGGGCGCATCGTCGAACGCATTAACCGTCTTCAATTATCGAAAGGAGTGTAATTTTGGCCGAATAAATTGAGCAAAACGCATGCCGATAAAGACGGGTTTGTTTTATTCATTTCACCAATGCCCGTAAGGAAAGACTGGACTAAAGAGTGACACAAATGGCCACTTAGTCACAAAACTTGACTCGTCTTCGTTATCGTCCAAAGAATTGCCCCACCTGTCCATACGAAGAAATCGTATTCGAATTTTCGACCCCGCGCTCACACGACGGAGCTTTTGCGGCCACTCCTTTTTTTCCTGCGGTTGTGCTAACAGGACACACGGTGCAAACCATCGACGAATTGAATAAAGCAATCACAAGCTGCAGAAAGTGCCCGCGGCTGGTGCGCTGGCGCGAGGCTGTAGCCAAGCATCCGCCGCGGCGTTATCAGGGTGAGAAGTATTGGGCCAAGCCCCTCCCCGGATTTGGGGATCCACGGCCGCGGCTTCTGGTCGTCGGGTTGGCCCCGGCGGCCCATGGCGGCAATCGAACCGGAAGAATTTTCACGGGCGATCGTAGCGGCGATTGGCTCTACGGCGCGCTTTATGCCTATGGGTTTGCCAACCAGCCGCGCTCCGAACATCGTGGCGACGGACTGAAACTTACCGACTGCTACATCACCGCCGCCGTTCGGTGCGCGCCGCCGGACAACAGGCCAACTCCCGAAGAATTTGAGCGCTGCCGGCCGTATTTGGTCGAGGACCTGCGGCTATTTAAAAAGTTACGCGTTGTCATCGCTCTCGGTAAGATCGCGTTCGACTCGTTTCTTGCGGCCTATCAAGAGAAGGGCGGCATGGTTCCGAAGCCGCGGCCGCGTTTTGGTCACGGTCAGTCCGTGCTGCTGCCGGACGGTGTGACGCTGCTGGCGTCATATCATCCCAGCCAGCAGAATACTTTCACCGGCAAGCTCACGCGTGATATGTTCCATGGTGTCTTTAGAAAGGCGCGGGAAGTACTGAGCGATTGAGGACTGAGCGATGCGGGTGAATCGGTGGAGTGTTTTACATGCGAATCGTTCGCTCAGTCCTCAGCCCTGATGCCTCCGCTCTCAGATATAGAGGCCCACTATGAATCCAAGAATTGAACCTGAATTCCCCGAAATTGCGGCGGAGCTCAAAAAACGCGTCGACGGCGACCTTCACTTCGACCGGACCTCGCGGTTGCTTTATTCGACCGATGCTTCGATGTATCAGATCGAGCCGATCGGCGTCGTGGTCCCGCGCCACAAGGGCGATGTCCAAGCGGTGATCGAAGTCGCCAACAAGCTCAGCGTGCCGGTGCTGCCGCGCGGCGGCGGGACTTCATTGGCGGGCCAGGCGGTCGGCCGCGCGGTCGTTTTGGATTTCTCGAAGTACATGCGGAACGTTCTGGAAGTGAACCGCGAAGAGCTGTGGTGCCGGGTGCAGCCCGGTTTGGTTCAGGATGAACTTAATGCCCACGTGCGCTCGATGGGGCTTCAGTTCGGTCCGGATACGTCCACGTCGAATCGAGCGACCATCGGCGGCATGATCGGCAACAACTCCGCCGGCGCTCATTCACTGACCTATGGCAAGACGTTGGACCACGTAGTGGAGCTCACGGTTCTGCTGTCGGACGGCAGCGAAGTGGTTTTAAAGGATCTGTCGCCCGATGCGGTAGAGAACAAGAGCCGATCCGATAGCTTAGAAGGACGAATCTATCGCGAGATCCTGCGTCTCGCGCGCGAGCACCAAAAGGAGATTCTGGCGCGCTATCCGAAGATCATGCGTCGGGTTTCCGGGTATAACCTCGACGAGTTCATAAAACCGCAGCCGTTTAACCTATCGCGCATTCTCGTCGGTTCCGAGGGAACGCTGGGGATCGTGGTCGAAGCCAAGATGCGCCTGGTGCCGAAACCCAAGTGGACAGCGCTCGATGTGATTCATTTTGATGACGATATCGTCGCCCTCGAAGCGTCGCAGGCGATCTTGGAGACCCATCCGTATGCGCTCGAGTCGACCGACAGAATGGTTCTCGATCTGGCCAGGGGAAACATCGAGCAATCACGCAAGCTGGGCTTCGTCCAGGGCAATCCGAGCTCGCTCTTGATGGTGGAATACGCCGGCGACACCGAAGAGAGCGTAAAAGAGCAGGTGGACAAACTGGAAGCCCTGCGCCAGGCCCAGGGCATCGGCTATGCCGCCACCCTTGCGTTTAAACCGGAAGAGGTCAAAGCGATCTGGGGCGTGCGCAAGGCCGGGTTGGGGCTGCTGCTCGGCACCAAAGGGGATAAAAAACCCATCGCCTTCGTCGAGGACACCGCTGTCGAGCCGAAAAGGCTGCCGGAATTCATCACGCGGTTCCGCGGCATCATCACGCGCCATAATGCCATTGCGGGCTACTATGGACATTGTTCGGTGGGCTGCATGCACATTCGACCGCTGATCAACCTCAAGGAAGAGAGCGAAGTCCAGAAAATGGTGTCGATCGCCGACCAGATCGCCGATCTCGTCCTGGAATTTAACGGCGCGATGTCGGGCGAACATGGCGATGGGCTGGCGCGCAGCCACTTCAACCGGAAACTCTTCGGGCCCGCCCTGTATGAAGCCTTCCGCCAGGTCAAGCGGGCGTTTGACCCGAAAAATCTCATGAACCCGGGAAAGATCGTCGATGCGCCGGCCATGACGGAGTCGCTGCGCATCAGCCCCGCGTACAAAACGTGGCAGCCCACAACGACGCTGGACTTCAGCGGGCAGGGCGGTTTCGCCGCGGCGGTGGAGATGTGCAGCGGGATGGGGGAGTGTCGAAAAAAATTGGACGGCACAATGTGTCCTTCCTATATGGGCACTCTCGACGAGGAACATTCGACGCGCGGCAGGGCGAACGCGCTGCGCGCGGTGCTTTCAGGCCAAGTGGCCAAAGAGGAATTTACCGGAAAGCGCCTCTACGAAGTAATGGATCTCTGCCTCGAATGCAAAGCCTGCAAAGCGGAGTGTCCCTCGAACGTCGACATGGCCAAATTGAAATACGAGTTCCTGGACCATTATCACCGCGCCAATGGGCTGCCGCTTCGCAACCGTGTATTCGGCGGGATCGAAAAGCTCAATCGTGTGGGGTCGCGGTTGGCTCCATTGTCGAATTGGATGGCGAATTCCGGTGTCAATCGATGGCTCATGGAATGGCTCGCCGGCATCGACCGGAGGCGGCCCCTGCCGCAGTTCGCGAGCGAGAGTTTCGAAGAATGGTTCCGCCAGCACGCTGCGGATGGAGACGGGGCGAAGGGTGAGATCGTTTTGTTCCATGATACCTTCAACAACTTTAATACGCCGAAGGTAGCGATTGCCGCGACGCGGTTTATGGAACGCGCCGGATACCGCGTGCTGCTGATCGACAAGAAGTGTTGCGGCCGGCCGATGATCTCGAAGGGCATGCTGGGCGAGGCCAAAGAAAATGCCGCATGGAACGTCGATCGGCTCGCGCCTTACGCAGAAAGAGGCGTCCCCATCGTCGGTTTGGAACCCTCTTGTTTGTTGACTCTGAGGGACGAATATCCAGAGTTCGTTAAAACCCCTGCAGCCAAGCGGGTGGCGGAGCGCGTTTTTCTTTTCGAGGAGTTCGTGTTGCGGGAACAAAGCGCGGGGAGGGTGCCTCTCAAGTTCACCGGGAACGGCCATAAGGCATTGCTGCATGGCCACTGTCATCAAAAGGCGCTCGTTGGGACCGCGCCGACGATCGCGGTGCTAAAAACAGCCGGATTTCAAGTGAGCGAAATTGATTCCGGTTGTTGCGGCATGGCGGGCTCGTTTGGTTTCGAAAAGGAGCACTATGATTTGTCGGTGGCGATCGGCAGCCGCCGGCTTGGCCCGGCGGTGAAAGCGGCCGCGTCTGACGTCGAGATCGTCGCGCCGGGAATTTCCTGCCGCCAGCAGATCGAACACCTTACCGGACGTAAACCCAAGCATCCGGCAGAGCTGTTGTGGGAAGCGGTGAGCCGAAACGAGTGAGAGCCTGTCTCGTCGATCCACGGTAGAATGCGTGCATGGAATCCGTTGTCGAGCAGGGCAAGCGTAAACTTCGCGATTGGGTGGGCAAGCACCCAAACGCGGTGCTCTATGACGAGGAGAAGTCGGCGCTTCTGGATATCGCTTCAGGGAAAAGCACCCACTTGC
>DASTOD010000768.1:0-2712 GCA_035762645.1 Binatia bacterium
GCGCATTTCGACGCGAGTGACGCGCGAAAAATCGAGCAGGGTATTGATGAGCCGGTTCATGCGCAGGGTGCCTTCGTATATTTCCCGGACATATCCCTTGCACTGTTCATCGAGTCTGTTGCCATGCAGCCCCTGGAGTACTTGACAATACCCGTGGATGGACGTCAAGGGAGTGCGCAGGTCGTGGGAGACGCTGTAGTTGAATGCCTCCAACTCGATATTCGCGGCCTCCAGCTCGGCGGCGCGGGCAGCCAGGTCGGTGTGCAGAATTTCGAGATTTTTCTCCAGCTGTCTGCGTTCGGAAATATCGAGGATAGCAGCGCGACACTCCTGCCCTGAAGCAACGGCCACGGCTTCAATCTGCACCAATAGCGAACCCTTTCCTTCTTTCAGAAGCGTCAGCTCACAGGTCTCTTTGGTTTGGCTCCCGCATACCCTCCGGAGGAATGCGGTGAAGGCGGGACGGTCGGCAACGGTGACGAACTCCTCGAAACGCCGGGCGAGCAGCCGAGAGCGGTCGATACCGAGGAGCCTGGCGCAGCTGAGGTTCACGGCACGGATGGCCCCGTCGCGGTCGAAGGTAAAGTAACCGACCGGGGCGAAATCGTAGAGGTCGGTGTACTTTGCCAGAGCCTTCTCCAACTCATCCCTGGTCTGACGAAGCTCGGCGTTCTGCATTTCCAGTTCGATCTGATGGACTTGCAGTTCGTGCAGCAGCCGCTGGGTCTCATTCTCTGTCCGGGGCCGTCCCGCTCCTGTAACCAGAGCGCTCAACCGCTCTTCGGCGCGGCGTCGCAGTTCGTCTACCGACACATCGGCGGCTGTCGACAGGCTCCTCTTTCTATCGATTCCCATTGTGAACTTTCATCAGCCGGCAGCAAACACCGCTCAAATTCGCGGTTCCGAGGTCATCCGGTTCCTTGACTCCCAAATGCCGCCGGCTGTGGCGGGGGATATTGCGGAACCGGATGACCAGACAATTTGCAGATGCTATTTTACAATCAGGTCGTTGGTCACTTTCATTACACCCTCAACGCGACTGGCAACCTCGCCTGCCTTATTGACGCTCTGCACTGAATCGACAAAGCCGCTCAACTGGACCTCCCCCTTGAAGGTCTTGACATTGATCTGCAGCGTTTTCAGCGTTGGTTCGTCAAAGATTGCAGCTTTGACCTTGGTGGTGATGACGGAGTCATCGACATACTGACCGGTGCTTTGGCGGTTAGGCGTGGCCGCACACCCGATGAAAGCGGTTAGCACAACCAAACAAACCAGGAATTTCATGATGCGATATGGTTTTAACATGGTACTTTCTCCTTTGTGGTTGTGGACTCTTGTTGCTGCTCAGAAGCCCTCCAGGAGGCCAACAGACAATGCCGATATTCTATTTTCTCCCTTAAAAACCGCTTCCCCAGAATGCCCGGTTGTTCGCCGGGCGGCGATCATGATGAGCGGGTTGCCGTCACGCTCGCGCCGTTTTTATCGCCTCCGCCCCCGCCATGGAGGCAATAGTGTGAAACCTGATGTCCGGTTCTTCGGCGAGCAGTTTCATTGCTCCGAGCAGAACTCCGAAATGGACGGATCGCAGATGGGCATCCAGGTCCCTGCTGGTTTTCCATTCTTCTATGAAGAAAAAAGTGTTTTCCGCCTCAATATCCACGTAGCAATTGCAGCTTATGCAGCCTCGTTCGAGGCGAATCGGGCCGAGTATCGCCTTAAAAGTCTGCAGGATTTCATTGCGTTTGTCGGGTGGTACCGACAGCTTGATCGTGGCGTCGATCATGGTTTTTCACCTTGCGACATAAAACCGTAGTGAAGGCTCGCCTCCCCACAGTGATCGTGGAGAGGCGCTTTAAATTCTACAAACGCTCAGAAGCCACAGGATCGCCCCAATGACCACAACGGCATTCAAAATAGTCTTTATGGAGCCCGCTCTCGTGAGGAATCGAGTGATGAGTCAGAGAAAAACACCAATAACGGCATGAACTGATCACCTCCATCGAGGGGTTCTTAATATGGTATGGAGCAACTCACGTGCCAACCAAGGTTGGCACAAACAACGAGTGCAAGAGTCTGATGATACGAGGGAAATGGAAGGAAAGGGAACCGTGGTGAATTGCAACCCGTCCGTGGAATCCGTCGTATTTAACAGAATTGTCAAATTTGACAGACCCGTCGAGGGCCTTCTTCTTATTTCATCAACCAGCGCTTTTTCATCAATAAATAGGAAAGGTAAAAGGTGAAAGAACCCACGAAAAATAAATAGAACCACTCAAAAGACATGTTCGCTATCCTGCCATTTTCCAACAGAATGGATTTAAGAGGCTCATAAAACTGGTAGGACGGTAGAAACGACGCAAAAACAGTCAATTGTTGCGAGTAATCGGACAGGGCGGAGGGCAGAAGGTGGGGCAGGTAAAAGACGACACCCAGAGTCCTGGCGCTTGCCTGGTTGCGGCAGAGAAAGCCGAGGAAGATCCCGTAGGCGCTGAAGCAAAAACCGCCTGCGACAATAAAGGCGATATAGCCGAAGAGATTTTCCACGCCGAAATTGCCCAGGAGATGGAGAAACAGGACCGCAATAAGAGTCAGGACCATCCCCGTGATTACCTTGGCTATCAGCCATTGGCCCTCGCGTATGGGCGTCTGCAGAAGAGCCAGAAGCAGTTTTTTTTCTTTCTCCTCGGCGACTTGAGCGGGAAGAATAATGAA
>DASTOD010000769.1:0-10363 GCA_035762645.1 Binatia bacterium
GGCAGCGCTACAAATGCAGCTCGAGCGCGGCCGGCAGGTGACCGCGCTCGACTACCAGCGAGCCATCGCCAGGGTCCAGCCAATTTATGAAAGCTTTGTGGAGCTCTTCGAGCAGCGCTACGACGCGATATTGACGCCGTCCGCTCCCGGTGCTGCGCCGAAAGGTCTGACCTCGACCGGCGATCCTTCGTTCTGCACGCTCTGGACGTTGTGCGGCATGCCCGCCGTGAGCCTGCCGCTCCTCGAGAGCGCGAATGGCTTGCCGCTCGGTGTTCAACTCGTCGGCCCGCGCGGCGGTGACGCGCGTCTGCTGCGGACTGCCCGTTGGTTAGCCGCCCGAGTCGCCACCGGCTAGCCGGCTGTTGAAAAAGACCCATCTACTTCGTTGCGCTTGCCCGATTCGCTCCAACGTACTACAGAGAGTACGCCTCCGCTCATCGACCAGCGCGCGCCTCGAAGCTGGGATCTTTTTGACCAGCCGGCTGCCCTCCTTTTAAGGGTGCAGTCTCCAGTTTCGAGTCTCGAGTTTTGGGTTAAACTCGAAACGCGAGACACGAGACCCGAAACCTCTTCAGTCACCAATTGATGAGGTTGACCAACCCGAGGCTGATCCACGGCACGTACGTCACCAAGAGCGTGACCAAAGCCAGCACAACCGTGAACGGCCAACCGGCCATGAAGACGTCCCAGAAAGGAAGGCGCGCGATCGCGGCGGTGGTGAACAAAACCGTGGCAACGGGCGGGGTCTGCTGGCCGACGCCGAGATTGATCGTGACGATGATGCCGAAGTGGATCGGATCGACTCCAATCTGACGAATGAGCGGCATGACGATCGGCACGACCAGGATGATCGCCGCCGCCGAGTGAAGAAACATTCCGGCAATAAAAAAAAAGAGATTCAAGAAAAGCAGAATGAGGTACTTGTTCGATGTGGTCTCTAAAATCATGCGTGCGAACTTTTGGGGAATTTGCTCGCTCGTGAGAAACCAACCGAGCACGGCAGATGAGGCCACGATGAGCATGACGACCGCGGTCTGCCCAGTAGAGTCGTGGAGGACGCGCGTGATCTCCCGCAGCGGCAACTCCCGGTAGATCAAGGCGCCGATGAGGAATGCAGCCAGCACCGCCAGGGCGGCGACCTCGGTGGCAGTGGCGATGCCAAGAAAGATCCCGCCCCAAATCACGATCGGAATGAAAAGTGCCCAAAAAGCCTGCACGGTCGTTTTGCCTACCTGACCGAGAGAGAATTTTTGTTCCACCGGCAACCGATATTTGCGCGCGTAATAGTAACTGAGCCCCATCATGCTCACGCAAGCGATAAAGCCGGGAAAAAAACCGGCAAAGAACAGTTTTGCCACCGACACCTCGGCCATCCAGGCATAGATGATCATGGGAATGGAGGGAGGAATCAGGATGGCCGCCGAGGCCGCATTGGAAACGATTGCCGCACTCAGCGCTCGCGGATAACCGCGCTTCTCCATCGCCGGGATCACGACGTTGCCGATTGCCGCCGCATCGGCGACCGACGATCCCGAGATCTCGCTTTGGATCATTGTCGCCACCACCGTCACCATCGCGAGCCCGCCGCGGATGAAACCCACGAGGCTATTGGCGAGGTTCACCAAACGGAGCGAGATGCCCGACGTCTCCATGAGGCCGCCGGCCAGGATGAAAAGTGGAATCGCAAGGAGCGGAAAACTCGACGCCCCGGAAAAGAGATTTAAGGGAACAACGCTAAGAGACGCAGTTCCCTTCCAGAGAAGGAAGATTATCGTAGTGATGGAAAGGGCGAAGCCGATCGGGACGTTGATGATCGTCAGGAGAATAATCATTCCGAGGATGAGCCACTCCACGCCGCTTCAGCTCCTTTCCGTGTACCGTTGCCGAAGAAAAGACGAAACAGGCGCTCCAAACTGATGAGCAGCATGAGGCCGCCGGCAATTGGAAGCACGCTATAAACCCAGCCCATTTTGACCCATGGAAGGGAGATTGCAGTCTCATCGCCCATCTTCTGCACGAGAGTCCAGCCGTAGTAGAAAAGCACAATTTGGAATCCCAAAACGAACAGCTCGGCGACGCCTCCGACTATCCTTCTAGTTTCCGGCATGAATCGGTTGACGACCATTTCGAATCCGATGTGGCGATGACGATATGAGGCCGCAACCGCGCCGTAGAAGGTCAACCAGACCAGCAGGTAGGAAGCGAACTCATCATACCAGGCAAGAGACGCGCCAAGGACATAACGGAAAAAGACTCCAAGCGAGACCAATACCACCATCAGGACGAGTAGAATCATCGCCCACCACTCGAGAATGGTGATGACTCGGCTGAAGAGTCGCTGAATAGCCTTCATGCAACCGCTGAGAAGATCGAGAATAGATGATGGAGGATAGCGCGATCCTCGATCATCTATCCTCCATCCTCGACCCGGCACCAGTGAGGCTCGTGAGGCGGCATCAGGCGCGCTAACGTAGCGACTGAATCAGTTTGATCAAATCGCTGCCGCCGGGTATTTCCTTTCCGAAGTCATCGTAGACGGCTTTAGAGTCCTTGATAAAGGCGTCCTTATCCACTTCGTTAGCCTTCATGGGAGGCGCGAGTTTTCCCATTAGTTCTTTGTCCAGGCGCTCGCCCTCGGACCGGGCAAAATCCCCCATTTCCCAGCCGATCTTGGAAAGTGCGGCCTGAACATCATTGGGCAGTTTCTTCCAAAAATCCTCGCTTACCACCAGGTAGGCCGGGGTGTAGACGTGACCACTTAGGGAGAGAAATTTTTGCACCTCTTGGAACTTGGCAGAGGCGATCTGGGGAAACGGATTCTCCTGGCCGTCCATGACGCCGGACTGAAGCGCCGAATAGACCTCGGCGAAAGGCATAGGCGATGGATTGGCTCCGTAGGCCTTGAACATCTTCACGCGCCAAACACCGCCCGGCACTCTCAACTTGATGCCTTTCAGGTCATCGGGTTTGGAGATCGGTCTCACGTTGTTGGTGATGTGGCGAAATCCATTCTCCCACACGCCAAGAACCCTTATCCCTTTGGCCGGCAAGCCGCTGAAGAGCTGCTTCTGCACCTGTTGGTTCTCAGTGACCTTCTTCATGTGGGCTCGGTTAACAATGAGGTAGGGCATCTCAAAGACGCCGAATTTGGCATCCACGGTGCTCATGACCGTTGAGGGAACCACCATCTCTGGCGCGCCGACTTTAATGCCACGCATCATCTGCTCGTCGCTGCCGAGCTGGCTCGAGTGGAAGACTTTGACCTCCACCTTTCCCTTTAACGTCGAGTTGACCCTCTTGGCATACTCATCACCCATGATGGCGAAGATCGAGCTGGGCCCAGGGAATCCCACGTGGCCGAGCCTTATGGTCGTCGTCTGCGCCCATGATAACCGCGTCAATAGGACCAATAAGGTCAGAACGACAATACCGAACAGCCTGCATTTCATCGTTTTTCTCCTTTCATTGCCTCCTCTCCCTCAACGGGAGAGGAGCGAGGTGAGGGTGACCTTTTTCTCTGCCTGACCCTTCATCGATTTTTCGTGCGCGCCTCGTTTAGAATGCGCTCCGCCCTGCTTATGTTAAAGACCCCGCAGCTGCAGAAGCGTGCCATGGTGCGGGCAAGCGCTGTGGGGCTGCGCCGGTTCTCCTTGGCCCAGTCGATCATCTTCTTCGCAAAAGGGGCAGAAAGCATACCGTGACCACACATGGTCGTGAGCTCAAGGACCGTGGCGTCGGGCAACCTGTCCACCCGGCCGCAAAAACCTAACGAGTACTCGACGCTGTGACGGGGAATGCCTGTCTCGCGACAGCAGCGGTCCGCCTCGTCCATCGGCGCGCTGATATTGACCGAAATCCCCAGATTCGCGCTTCGAACGTCGGCAACGAAGGCTTGCATGTCCTGGTAATTGTCAAAGACTGCCGCCACGGTCGTGTGCCCCTCGATGCCTTCGATGACTTCTTCGGGATTGGGCCGATGATCCCGTCTCCAGTGAGCTTTCGGGTTTAAATCGTCGCGGGGACGGAGCATGCCGCCTTTCGTGGCATCGCCAAGGTTCACCGGATTGTATTTCAGTGCCAGACGCAAGAAAGCACGATACTTCTCGACCAACGCGTTGTCGTTGAGCCCGCGGGTGGCCATAGCGAAGACAATGAAATCGTCTCGAACCGGCTCTGGCTTCGCCGGTCTCTCCGACGCATAGTGCTCGCTGTAGCGGTGGAGCGTGTTGGTCATCTCACCTTGCCCGTAAGTCCTTACCCTTCACCCGTCACGTCAGGGGTCAGGCGTGAGGCGTGAGGGGGATCTTGAGTTGCCGTCACTCGTCCCAGTCCGAGATTGGTTTTTCCCCGGTAAGCCAGATAGCCTTCGCGCTCCAGAATTTCCCCCAACGGGTCGTCGCCCGCGCCGCCGCAGCGCGTCGAAACACCGAGGCTGATCACTGTTTCAACTTCGCGCGAAAGCTCTTTGATTTTTTTCAGCACCGCTGGCACATCTGCCAAATTCGTTTTAATCTCCACGATCGCGGACAGAACTTTTTCATTCAGGATCTCCGGGCGAATGTGGCCGCGAGAAGGATCGGTCATGAGTGAGGTGACGGGGTTGTTCAGTTCAAATTCGACACCCAACTCCGCCAGGGCTTTGGTAACCCGCTCGATATCACGAAAGCGGGCGCCGATCCCCGGCCGGCCGAACTCAACCACGAATCCCGCTTCGCCTTGTTTCACCCTATCGGTGACATCGTTGGTCTTGACCTCCGCCGTTCCCCGTCCGTGGATGCCGGTCGATTCGTGGGGCACCTGGGGATCGGAAAAGGCGCGCCGGACGACCCGTGGCCAGCTCAACTCTTCCGGAACCAGCGCATCCGTCGGGCAGATATCGGGCTCCGGGTCGAAACGAAAGCGAAAGAATTGGGCGGTTCTGCGGATCGCCCGCACCAGCGAGGGATTCAGGTGCTCCTTCGACATGCCGCGATAGCAGGTGAAACATTCCACGCATTCGTCCGCATTGATTCGTGCGCGATTCACCGCCGGGTCGATGTAAATGGCCCCCATCGGACAAACCGGCAGGCAATTGCCGCAGGCGACGCATTTCTCGGGATCGATCTTCATCTGCCTTGCCCCGGACCGCCTGGTGCGGTCTGCAACAGGTAAGTCTCGGCCGCAGCCAATCCGGCGCCCAGAGGCACGGCGACTCCGAAACTCGTCAGCGTCATCTCTACTCCGGCCAGAGCGCCGAGCAACTCGAGCTCGTTGAGGCTGCCAAGGTGTCCGATGCGGAAGATCTTTCCTTTGACCTCGCCGAGTCCGGGACCCAAAGGAAGCTCCAGGGTTTTCTCGGCGTGTGCGAGATAGGCATCGGAGTCGAATCCGTCGGGCATGCAGACCGCCGTGAGAGTGTTCGAAGACTCGGCGATGTTTCTTGCCAGCAGTTTCAATCCCATCGCCTGGACGGCGCGCCGGCAGGCCTCGGCCAAGCGGGCGTGCCGAGAAAAAACATTGTTGAGCCCCTCTTCCTCCAGCATCGCCAGGCTTTCTTTAAGCCCGAAGAGCAGAGCGGTTGCCGGAGTGTAGGGGAATTCACCGCGGGCATTGCGCTCGAATACCGGCGCCCAGTCCCAGAAGAAGCGCGCGCATTTCGCCGACTGGTTTGCTTTCAGCGCTTTCGGGCTAACTGCCAGAATCGCCATTCCCGGTGGCAACATGAGTCCCTTTTGCGGCCCGGTGAGCGCTACATCCACTTGCCATTCGTCGAAGCGGAAGTCTATCGATGCCAGCGAGCTCACGACGTCCACGAGCAGGAGCGCAGGATGGTTCGCGCGCTCGAGCGCACGACGAATCGCGGCGATGTTGGTGGTCACTCCGGTGGAAGTCTCGTTGTGCAGCACAAGGATGGCTTTAAGCTGCCGTTGTGTATCGGCGCGCAGTCGCGCTTCCACCAGATCGGCTGAAACGGCGGCTCCGTAGGGAACTTCGAGCCTTTGCACTTTGACGCCGTGGGCGCTCGCCGTTTCGCAAAAGCGCGCGCTGAAGTGGCCATTCACGCATCCTAAAACTCGATCGCCGGGGGACAACGTGTTGACTACGCAAGACTCCCAGGCGCCCGTGCCGGAACCCGGGTTCAGGACGATTTCACCGGTGGAGGTTTGAAAGATTTTTTTGAGTCCCGCCAAGACTCCGCTCAACAGGCGGGCGAATTGCGGTCCCCGGTGGTCGATGAGAGATTGCGACATGGCTCGGGCAATTCTCTCAGGCACCAGCCCAGGGCCGGGAATCTGAAGAAAGGGACGGCCGGGCATACGTTGCGCGAAGCTATCGAATCCCAGCCAACGATGCAAGCGGAGGGCGGCTGGCTGGACTCAAGTCTTTGGGATTGATAAAGGTGTGGCCGGAAGCCATATGGCAAGAGTCCTGGTAATCGAAAAGACGGTGAACATTCAGGCGCTGCTCAGAAAACGGTTCTCCGGGGATCAGATCTCCGTGGATGCCGCTTCCGTCGTTGCCGGAGCTATGGAAAAGTTTAACAGCGTCGCGTGTGACGTCCTCATCTGGGATGCGGCTGCATCGAAAACGGAACAATCCAAGGGTCTCGAGCTGCTCGATCTGCTGACCAAAGACTCGAGCCGGACCTTTATCATCGTAGTGACGGATCACGAACGTGGGTCGATTCCCCTCGACCGCCTCAGAGCGTACGCCCACCGCACGTTGATGCGACCCGTGGATGAAGATGAGATTTGCGCGCTTGTCACTGAAGCGTTGCATCAGCAGGCCTCGAGGTACGGGACTACTAATTATCGTGAGATCTCTATCCCACCGGAATTCGAAGGCATGCTGGGGATCAGCTTGCCCATGCGGGAGGTCTTTCAACGGGTTCTCGAGGCGGCGTCAGAGGATATTTCCGTATTGATCACCGGCGAAACGGGTACGGGCAAGGATATGGTTGCGTCGGCTATCCACAAGAGAAGCAGGCGAAAGAATGGCCCCTATATCGCCGTCAATACCGGCGCGATGCCCGCCGATTTAATTGCCAGCGAGCTCTTTGGGCATGAAAAAGGCGCCTACACGGGCGCAGTCGAAACCACCAAGGGCCGGTTCGAGGAAGCCCATGGCGGGACCATTTTTCTCGATGAAATCAGCACTATCAACGAGAAGGCGCAAGTGAGCCTTCTCCGAGTACTGGAGAGCAAGACTTTCCGGCGTGTCGGAGGAGAGAAAGATATCAGCGCCGACGTCCGGGTCATCGCCGCGACCAACGAAAATCTGGAAGAGGCGGTCAAACAGAAAAGATTTCGGGAAGATGTTTTTTACCGTCTCGACGTGTTTCACATCCACGTCCCCGCTCTGCGGGAGCGTCCCGGAGGCGTAACGCTCTTGACCAACCATTTCGTGCCTCATTTCAACGCCATCTATAAAAAAAAGGTGCGTGCCGTCGCTCCGGAAACCTGGCACTCGCTCAGGAGCTACTCGTGGCCCGGCAACGTACGGGAATTGAAAAATGTCATTCAGCGCGCAGTTCTGATGGCGAAGGGAGAAGAGCTTACACCTGACCTCCTCCCCTTGAGAATCAGGGCGGCAAGCACCGCGGACTCCGGTACCGCAGCCCAGCACTTTCCGATTCACGCCGGGATGACGCTCGATGCTGTCGAGAAGGAATTTATTCTAATGACGCTTGCCGCGACCAAGGGAAACAAGAAAGAGGCGGCCCAAAAACTGGCCATCAGCCGCCGAGCGCTTTACGATAAACTTAAAAAGCACGGATTGTTGTAGGTGTCCGTGTGAAGTATTCAACACACGCCCACCTGAACGTGTGAGTTTTCTGCACAGTCGAAAAATTATCCTGTCCCTCTGACGTGCCAGAAGATTACCTTATCAATCCCCAACTTACCTCAAACTGCCAGAGCGGTTTCGTCCCTGGCATCTCGATTGCGTCACTCTCTGCACGCCGGTCTCCGCGACATCCTGGAGTTTGAGCCTTCTGGAGAAGGTTCCGTCAAAGACGGAAGCCTAGTAAAGCTTCCGACGACAAACGGTTTTCCTTTGGCTATCAAGTGCTCCGCCGGTTTGAAAAAACCCTGCTGGTTTGTTCGGAAAATTGTCACGAGGTGGAAAGGTGTCTTACCGCCGGTGGCGGCAAAGTTACCAAAGTCAGCGACGGGTACAACGCTGTTTACAGGGTGCGTACGGAAACCTTCGACGCCGCCGTCCTGGTCTCCACAGGCGAAGAAATGGATCTGGCGGAGACAGTATTTAACCTGAGAGACATCACCCGTTCGATGGAAATTCTGATCGTCCTTGACGGCGCTGATTCAAGCGGAAATCTTGTCGCAAAGATTGCAGCAACCGTTCCTCACACCATCATCGTCAATCTCCACGGCCTGGAAGTTATGCTCGAGGCGTTCAGTGACCGAACGTTGAGAAAGATCAAGGTTGGCAGATAAAGCGATACCGAAGAAAAAATAACCTACAGGAGGCGAATACATATGACAGGTAAAAGCTGGTTATCGATAGCAGTCATGGTCGGGCTTATTCTTATCGCCACGGCGGTTGCGCAGTCAGCCACGGATGACTTCTACAAAGGGAAGACGATCCGCTTTGTCGTAGGCTTTGCGGCAGGCGGGGGGTACGATCTTTCGGCTCGGATCGTCGGTCGGCACATGGGCAAGCATATTCCGGGAAACCCGACCATCGTGGTCGAAAACATGACCGGCGCCGGGAGTCTCATCGCGGCGAACTACACGGCCAATAGTGCCAAGCCGGATGGCTTATTCGTAGGGATCTGGAACAGCGCGTACGTCCTGCGGCAGGCCCTTGGCGACAAAGCCGTAAGGTTCGACGCCCGCAAACTAGGTTGGATCGGAGCGCCGACGAAAGGTACGCCTTTTTGCAGCATCATGGCCCATACCGGATTGAAGTCGCTGAAGGACGTTGTTGCCGCTAACCGGGAGATCAAGATGGGCTCTACGGGGCCTGGGTCCACTTACGATGACCTGCCGCAGATATTGGACCGGACCCTGGGGACGAAGTTCAAGGTGATTAGCGGCTATGAAGGGACCAGTACGATCCTTGTCGCCATGCGCCGAAAGGAAGTGGACGGTGGGTGCTGGACGTGGGAGTCGGCGCGGACTACGGCCAGGCCTATGCTGGACGCGAAGGGTGACGAGAAGCTGGTGCCTTTCCTTATTCACAGTCGAGAGCCGGACCCTGAGGTAAAAGACCTTCCACTCATCCCAGAGGACATCAAAGGTGAGGACAATATTTCAGCTTATCGGACCTGGTCTGGAACTTACGAGTTTCAGCGCCCGTTTAGCGTTCCCCCCGGCACTCCCAAGGAACGACTCCAACTCCTGCGGAAAGCTTTTGCTGACACCATGAAGGATAAGGAGTTTATAGCCGAAGCCGAAAAGTCCAAGTTGGAAACCACCTACGTCTCAGGCGAAGAGGTCGACAAATATGTGGCTAATGTACTGGCCGTTACTCCGAAGGCCAAAGAGCTTCTCAGCTTCTTAATGGTTAAGCCGCAAAAATAACCCGGGCTGTACCAAGGAGCAGAGCCGCATAGGCATAAAGGAGGGCTGTGATGAAAGTGGAATGGCAGTCGCGCATAGCTTTAGTAGCTGGCCTCTCATTCCTGACGTCTTGAAAAAGGATCCCGATAAGCTTGCGGCTTATAAAACCTGGGTCGCAACCTACGAATTTCAGCGGCCCTATACCGTGCCGCCCGGAACACCGAAGGAGCGCGTTCAGCTCCTGCGTAAGGCCTTCGCCGATACTCTGAATGACCCGGAGTTTGTCGCTGAGGCTAAGAAAGTAAAGTTTGAAGTAACCTATACTTCCGGGGAGCAGATCGAAAAGTACGTGGATGAGATGCTGTCGATTACGCCGAAGGCCAAAGAGCTTCTGAGCTTTTTGATGGTCAAACCGAAAAAATAGACAACCGGTTCAAGGATGATAATCCAGGTTAAGTTCCCATACAGGAGGAGATTATGAATGCGCAATTGTGGTTACCCATCGCCGTAGTCGTGGGCATCCTTTCAGTTGCCGTAGTGCCCGCACGATTATCGGCCGATGAGTTCTATAAGGGCAAGACGATCCGTTTTGTCGTGGGACTCGCGCCTGGCGGCGGCTATGATCTCTCGGCTCGAACTGTCGGGCGTCACATTGGCAAGCACATTCCCGGCAATCCCACCATTATTGTTGAGAACATGACCGGCGCCGGGAGCACGAGAGCCGCGAACTACACCTACAACAGCGGCAAGCCGGACGGTCTTTTTGTCGGGATCTGGAATAGCGCCCTGGTCTTGCGCCAGGCCCTTGGCGATAAAGCCATGATGTTTGACGCCCGCAAGTTCGGCTGGATCGGCGCTCC
>DASTOD010000770.1:0-4989 GCA_035762645.1 Binatia bacterium
TTTGACCGCCCACGGAAGCGCGTCCTAGTTGCTGCACGGTGGTGAAAATATCGTTTAGCGGATTGCTGATTTCCTGGGCCAGCAGCAATGCCGTGGCTCCCATCGTCGCCAACCGCTCGCTGCTGCGCACCTTATCTTCGGTGCGCTTGCGCTCGGTGATGTCCCGAATAAGCCAGCGCACGTAATTGTCATCGGCCATCGCCAGGGTTACGAGAACATCGAAGGTGTCCCCTTGCTCGGGCCGCAGACGTGTCGTGAAATCACGCCCTCTCCCCCTTCTGGCTGCCGAAGCATCTACGAGAAACTTATTGAAATCTTGTCTGGCGACGTAAAATCCGAGCGGTTTGCCGAGAAGAGATTGCTTCGTGGTTCTAAGCAGAGCGGCTGCGGCGGCATTCGCTTCAAGGATGATACCGCGGCGGTCGGTTACGAGATATCCGTCAGGAGCAAATTCGAAAAGCTTTTGATAGCGTGCCCTCTCGGATTCGGCCTCTTGCCGCGCAGCAACCAACTGCCGGCTTTGTTGGACCAATTGCTCCTCGAGCACGCCCATTTCCTCGACGGCCGTTCTCAAATTGTTAAGACTGTCTGACGTCACCGTGTGCGAGTCGGATACCCGGGCACGCTGTTTCAATTGGCCGAGTCGCGTCTGGAGAGACTCGATTTGGCTTAAAAAATGATCCCGTTGCATTTAACCCACCCTCGGGGAGCAAACGGGCAACTCCTCCGCCCCTAAACCCACTATAGAACTTGAGACTCGTATCGCAATGGGATTTAAAAATTATTTTATGAGGGAATCGGGGGGGAATTACGCGAACAAATATGGGAGAGATCGAGGATCGCAGCTCGCAGAGCCCTGCGGAAAATCCGCGGGTCCCACCCGTCATACCCGCGGAGAACGTAACGAAAAAATTGGCGTAGCGGCGGGTTGGGAGACCGCCCCTACGCCAAACCGGAAGGTGCCCAGGCGCGATTAAAAATGAGCTGAAAGGGGAAAGATCAACCGAAAGGTGGTGCCTCTGCCTGATTCACTGGAGTAGCTGATCGCGCCGCCATGGGCGCGAACGAACCGTCGCGCGAGAGCGAGACCGAATCCGGCGGGTGTTTTGAATGGCTCGAAGACATCGACGCGCGATGCCATGCCTGCTCCGGTGTCCTGAATCTCGACGATGAGATGCTCGCCGAGTTTCCTCGCGCGCAGCGTCAGTTTTCCCCCTTGAGGCATGGCTTCAACGGCATTTTTGCAAAGCTCCACGAAAACCTGCGTGAGTTTCTCGGCGTCGGCGTTAAGGGACGGCAGACCGCTCTCAAACTCTTCCACCACTTGGATCAGAATTTTATTGTTTCCGGTGATCACGGTGGGCAAAATCCCTCGGATGATCTTGACCAGATCGATTGTTTCGAGTTCAAGCCGTATCGGCCGCGAAAAGGAACGAAATTCATTCAGCAGAGAGCTGAGCCGCTGAATTTCACCGGAACAATCTTGCAGGAGGCCCGTCGCAAAACGATCGTTGTGCCGCGTGAGATGTTGACGGAGCAGTTGAATCGTTGTTGATATTCCACTCAGCGGATTTGCCACGGCGTGCGCGAACACTGCGGCCGTCGCGCCGATTTCTGCGAGCGACTCCGTCTCGCGCGATTGCTCCTCGAGCGCTGCTTTGTTTGCCGTGTTTTCAACGGTCGAGCGAGCATCAACTAACTCGCCACTGTCAATCGCGTCCATAGTCACAAGTCACCGCCTTATCCTATTTGTTCGATGGGAATTACGGCGGCATCCTTTCCTGCCGCGCTGCAAAGGCTAAAGGTTCGGCTTACCTTTTCCAGAGGGTGGCAATTCATGTGCCAAATGTGAGACAGCCCGTTTTTGGCCTTTTTTAACCGAATTACCGGCGCTTGCTGGATGGCTTTTCCTACACCACCCGAAAATTTTCCCGACACTGAGACAAACTAGTGGAATCTTTATAATTTCGTTCTTTTATACGCCACAATGGGAGCGGAGTCAATTTTTTTTTTTACGCTTGCCGCCACCACTCATGGCTCGCGGCGAACCTCACGCGGATCTTTGTCGTCTCGCAGACCGGCAAAGCGGGCGTGACGCAAATGGTTGTCCGCGGTCCACTCCGTAAACTCAATCTGCGCCACGAGCTCAGGCTTCAGCCACCGGCACTGCTTCATCGCTTCCGCCGTGAGGGCCATGCCTCGGCGCGCGCTTTTGGGCTCTGGCAGGTTTGCAAACGGGCACTGTTGGGTTTCAAGGCCGGAGAACCTGCGAAACAGTTCACGCCGGATTTGTGCCACGAAACCGTTGCGAATTTTTCCGACGAAAAGGAGCTTATCCGAGTCGTAGTAACCAACCAGCAGGGCGTCGAAATACTCGCCGCCCGGAATGTACCCCCCGATCACGAGTTCCTGTCCTTGATTGATGCGATATTTGACCCAGGCGCCGCTCCGCTCACCGGGTTGGTAAACGGATGTTTTCTTTTTGCCAATAACGCCTTCGAGCCCCAAGCTTTGTGCGGCAGCGACGATTTCGTGAGGCTCGCCTTCGAAGTCCTCGGATAACCTCAACGTACCGGAAAACGGGGCAATGACCGTTTCGAGAATTTCTCTGCGCTTTTCGAGAGCGACCCCAAGTAGGCTTTTGCCTCGATAAACCAACAGATCAAAAGCATAGTAGTAGGTCTGCTCCGCCGTCGATTGGTAGTTTTGCAGGATGTTGAATGATGGCCGGCCGGACTCATCGAGCGCAACGATCTCGCCGTCGAGGAGCGTGCCGGCGGGGAGTTTTTGTACGGCTTCGGCAACTCTCGGAAACCGAGCATTGAGCAAATTCTTGTTTCGAGAAAACAGCTTGACTCCCTTGTCGTCGCGCAACGCCAGGCAGCGGTATCCGTCGAGTTTGATTTCGTAGCTCCACTGATTCCGATCTTCCGGTAGTTTGTCTACCGGCCTGGCCAGCATGGGCTCGACAAATCTCGGCCGCGCTTCCGGCAAGGAAGCGAGATCGGCGTCCGGCTTTGCCCGGCTCACACGAGTCTTCCTGTTGCTGTGCCAGATCGCATCCTTGGCTCGGGCGATCTCCTCCATGGAGCGGCCGGTCAGGGCTGATGAGTCCTCCGCTTGATCGGAGATTCTCTTCATCCCCGCCCCGGCCTTGATCCAATACCAGCTGTTTCCCTTGCCGTTGCGTTCTGCTGCCTTGATCAGGACCCATTCTCCCTTTAATTTTTTGCCGTTGAGAAAAACATGAAGCTTCCCCTTCCAATAATTTCCGTCGATAAGCTCGTAGGTACCGGTATCCCACACCATGACCGTACCTCCGCCGTACTCCCCCTTAGGAATCGTGCCTTCGAAGCGATAATAGTCCATCGGGTGGTCCTCGGTAGCCATCGCGAGCCGGCTCTCTTTGACCTCATAAGGCGGCCCTTTGGGGACCGCCCACGATTTGAGAACACCACCCATCTCCAGCCGCAGATCATAGTGAAGGTGGCTGGCCGCATGCTTTTGAATCACGAACAGTTTGCGCCCTCCCTGTCTGCTCGGCCGCAAAATGGCCGGCGGCGGCTCGGGTGTTTTGCTAAAGTTTCGTTTCTGACGATACGTCTCGAGGGCAGTAGATTCCCCCAACCTTCCTTTGACAAAGCTGGACAAGCGGGAATTTTGTCCGGCGCTTTGACTGCTTTTCTCCGGCGATTCACCTCGCAGGTGCAGAAACGGTTTGGGAAGCCTCTGTTTGAGTTTCAGCATAGGAGCGAAGATATCGCCGAATTTTTTGAGCCGATGGAAGCATTCCTCCGGCTCAAAAAAAAGGGCCGCGCCATCGGATCGGTCGACCGCCCTTTTGAGCTCACCCCAGGTGACCGGCAAGGCGACAAAAGGCCGCTCGCCTTTTGCCCGGAGCGAGTAGGCCGCCACCGTGGATTTATGTTCCGAGTTTTGGCTCCAGTCGACAAAGACCTTGCCTTTGCGTTTGGCCTTGGCCATTTCCGAGACGATCAACGCACCGTGCTCGCTCTCGAGCCACTGCGCAATGCTTTTGGCAAAAGCTTGCGTGGCTTCATAGGTCACTTTAGTATTCAACGGCACATGCAAGTGAATGCCCTTAGAGCCGGATACCTTGACGAACGATCGCAGATTCAGCCGATCCAGCAGCTCCTTCACCCGAAAGGCCGCTTCACAAGAGTTCAAAATGTCGGCTCCCTCTCCCGGGTCGAGGTCGAACACAATCATCGTCGGGACAGTAATAGCCGGCGCTTTGGCTAGGAATGGATGGATCTCCAGATTCGCCATATTGGCGGACCAGGCAAGCGTCGCAGCATCGTTGATCAAGATGTAATTGATGACCGATTCGTCGCTCGTGCGCGAAATTGGGAAGGTTTTCACCCAACGGGGCGTAAACGAGGGCGCGTTCTTTTCGTAAAAATGCTCGCCTTCGACACCGTCCGGGAAGCGCTTGAGCGTGATCGGGCGATCTTTGAGGTGCGGCAGAATGGTAGGGGCGATGCGGATATAGTAGTCGATCACCTGGCCCTTGGTGAATCCGACCGCGGGATACATGACCTTATCGAGATTGGAAAAGTCAATTTCCCGCCCGGCAATTTTCCTGCGCGTCCGCGCGCCGCGCGCCGGCTGCTTCATGGCTTAATTCTAACACGGACGGCGGGCAGAATTGCAGTTTCGAGTTTCAGTTTCGGTTTCAAGTTCTTGGGCCGGATTATTCACGGCTCCAGGAAAAAACCGCAACCCACTGCAAATCGAATCGGTGAGCCGTGGAAGGCGATGGCACAGGAGCAGAAACATTCAAGCTCCGAATCGTTCGCCCTGATGCGCTCGTATGCAACGCAGTCTCAACGCGGACGAGAAAGATCATAATGCGCCGCGTCTGTTGCGCATTTATCTCGGATGCCGGCGGATGAATTCGAGAACGGTGCGATTAAAACGCTCGGGCTGCTCCCAATAGGGCGAATGGCCGCATTCGGCGATAATCAC
>DASTOD010000771.1:0-3110 GCA_035762645.1 Binatia bacterium
CGCTTTTCAAGCTACTCTGGACGCGGGAAAAATCTCGTCTACTTCGTGCGCTCAGCCGAATGGAGATGTCTGTCGATTGGCTCACTTCCGTTGCAATTGACCACCCACTGACCTCGTGTTAAGAAGGCCGCCATCATGATATGAAAGGAGCAAGCCCCATGCTGACGCGTATCCGGCGCGTTTCAGTCGCCTTGTCGCTTGGTCTGCTGGTGCTCATTGTTAACTCGGTTTCCGAGGGGGCCGAGTATCCCGCAAAGACGATTCAGATCATCAATCCCTTTCCACCGGGCGCGATCACCGACATCCTCGCGCGGCTGATCAATGACAAACTGTCATCTCAGCTGGGGCAACCGATCGTCGTGATCAATAAGACCGGCGGCGGAGGAGCGGTCGGCATCAAAGCGGTCAAAGACGCGCCGGCGGATGGCTATAGCATTTTGATCGCTCCGCCGCCGATCGCTCTGATTCCGTTAGCGCGCAAGGGCATCGGCTTTAGCATCGGTGATTTTACCCCGCTCAATCTTATCGGACACACGCCGGCGGTCATGATCGTGAAAGCGGACGCTCCCTGGCAGAGTTTGGAGCAGTTCATCGCCGACGCCAAACAAAAACCCGGCCAGCTCACCTTCGGCACTCCCGGCACCGGAACCAGCGGCCATTTTACGATGGAGCTGTTTAAGAAAGAGGCCGGGGTCGACTTTATTCACGTTCCTTTGGGAGGAGAAGCGCCGGTCGCGACCGGGGTTCTCGGGGGCAATATTCACACCAGCATTATAGGGCTGGGAACCGCTCGCGCTCACCTCGCAGCGGGCGGCTTGAGAGCGCTGGTGGTGACGGCCCGAAAGCGCGCCAAAGAAATCCCGGCGGTGCCGACCACGTTCGAGAAAGGTTACCCCGCCGTCGAGGCGAATCCGTGGTTTGCCCTCTTCGTGCGCGCCAACACAGCGCCCGAGATCGTGGGCAAGCTGGCCAAAGCGTTGAAAGAAACCATTCAGGACAAAGAAATCGCCGCCAAGATCGACAAGGCGGGCGTGTTGGTGGAAAACCGCGGCCCGGAGGAAACCACCAAATTTCTCGCCGAAGAACATAAGCGGTGGTCGGAAGTAGCCAAGAGCGCAAAGATCGAGCCGCAATAAGTCTGGCGAGCGGAGAGCCGCGATGAAAAAAGGCGCCGCGATCAGCAGCATTTTATTCCTGGGCCTCGCGCTCGGCGCGTTTTTCGAGTCGACGAAGCTCCCTTTCGGCGGCATGAGCACGCCTGGAGCGGGTTTTTTCCCCGCCATCCTGGCGGTAGGGCTGGCTATCGCTGCCTTGTTCGCCGGCCTCGACGCGCTCAGAGAGAAATCAAGGGACGTGTCTCAAGGGCGGCGGCTGACCTGGGGAAAAATCGTGATGACCGTCGGGTCTCTGCTTGCCTTCGCGTTTCTTCTCGAGATCCTGGGTTACCTCGTGACGACCTTCCTCTTCGTCGTCTTTTTACTGCGCGCGGTGGAGCGCAAAGGCTGGGTAGTGGCCGTTGCCGTAGGGTTTTCCGCTTCCTTCGCTTCCTATATTGTTTTTGGCTTGTTGCTTGGAACTCCTCTGCCGACAGGTTTCCTGCAGATTTAAAATATCGTGGGCACCCTCGCGAACTTAGGGCTGGGTTTCTCTGTTGCTCTCGAGCCCACCAATCTCCTCTTCTGTTTTATCGGCGTGCTTGTCGGGACCTTCATAGGCGTCCTTCCGGGGTTGGGTCCGATCGCCGCCATCGCTCTTCTCCTGCCGCTGACATTCAAGATGGCACCGGCCACGGCGATCATTATGCTCGCCGGGATTTATTATGGTGCCATGTATGGAGGCTCCACCACCTCCATTTTGGTCAACATTCCAGGGGAGGCGGCCTCCGTCGTTACCTGTCTGGACGGTTATCAGATGGCTCGTCAAGGACGAGCGGGTCCGGCGTTGGGCATCGCCGCCATCGGTTCCTTCATCGCGGGAACCTTCGGACTGGTGGCGCTGATGTTTTTCGCTCCGGCTCTCGGTGCCGCGGCGCTGCGGTTTGGTCCGCCGGAATATTTTGCGCTGACCTTTCTCGGTCTGACCCTGGTCTCTTATCTCTCGCGCGGCTCGATGCTCAAAGCTTTGATCATGGCGATCCTCGGTCTCTTGCTCGGCACGATCGGCACCGATCCTATTTCCGGGCAAGAGCGTTTTACGTACGGCAGCCTTACGTTGGGAGACGGCTTGGGACTGGTACCGATGGCCATGGGTCTGTTCGGTATCGCCGAGGTACTCGACAACCTGGGAAAGAACCTGCGCGGGGACATCTATGAGAGCAAAATCCAGGGACTCTTACCCACCCGCAAGGATTGGCGGGAGAGTTTCTGGCCCATTATCAGGGGATCCATCGTAGGCTTTTTCATTGGGATACTTCCTGGTCCGAGCGGCGCTATGTCTTCCTTTGCCTCCTACGCCATGGAAAAGCGACTCTCGCGCCAGCGCGAAAAATTCGGCAACGGCGCGATCGAGGGAGTGGCGGGACCGGAATCCGCGAACAACGCCGCCACAGCCGGGGCGTTTATCCCGCTGCTCTCGCTCGGGTTTCCTTCCAACATCGTGATGGCGCTCTTCGTGGGAGCGCTGCTGATTCATGGGGTGCAGCCGGGTCCGTTGTTCATGAAAAACTATCCGGAGCTGTTTTGGGGCGTCGTGGCGAGCATGTATGTCGGGAATGTCATGCTTCTAGTGCTCAATCTGCCGCTGATCGGCATCTGGGTGAGGTTGCTAAAGGTCCCCTACGCGATTCTTTACCCGCTCATCCTGCTTTTCTGCCTGATCGGGGTATATAGCGTCAATAATAACATCGTCGAGATATTGATCATGGTGATTTCGGGTATCGCCGGTTTGCTGCTCCGCAGAGCCGGCTTCGACGCGGCGCCTTTTTTGTTGGCGCTGGTGTTGGGACCGTTGATGGAGAGCTCGCTCAGGCAATCGCTGCTGATTTCCCGGGGCAGCTTCGCTATTTTTTTTAACCGGCCGGTCGCCGCCGTATTGATGGTGCTGAGTTTAACTTTTCTCGTAACGTCCTTGGTCCCCGTCTTTAGGATAAAAAGGGAGAAGCTAGCGGCTGA
>DASTOD010000772.1:0-10638 GCA_035762645.1 Binatia bacterium
AAAATGAGCCTCGAGCGTCTCGTCCGAAATACCTTTGAGTCCCGATAGCTTAAACTCTCGTGGTTTATAATGAGACAACGCCATTTATGGCACCTCCTTTGAAATAAAAATTGCTTGGATGAATTCCTGATAAGCTGGGACGGTTATTTTAAGGTCGCAACCGATGTGCCACCGTTAGCTATCAGGAGTTGGGGCTTTTGGCATGGGCCTGGTGTCGGGACTGAGACGTTGCTTACGCGAGATTCGGAGAAGGCGCTTTCCCGAGGCCGGTACAGATTTTGCCTCTTAATGGTTGAGATGCAGGAACGAAGGCTGGGCAAATCTACAGCCGGGTCACAGCTCAATCGCGCCGCTGCCAAGGGTTCTTCGATTCCGAGCACAGAAAACAATTGAGGGGCCAACATTTTTGGATAAAAAGCGTCCACGGCTGGCGCGCGTCGGTTCTGAGGAAGCAGCCGGGGCCGTTTTTAAACCGCAGGAAGCTGTCCCGGTAATGAGACAATAGGCGCCTATTGCGTCCCATTGTCGCAACATATTACAGTGTGGGAGGCGTCCAAAACCCTTGAAGAGAGAGGGTTCTTTGTGTTTTCGACCGATGCATGGAGAGACCGAGCCAATTTTTCACCGGCCAAAGGTAAAGCCTTGAGTGGAACTATTCTGGTAGCTGAAGATCAGGAAACCGCGCGAAGGAATATTTGCCGTTTTCTGCAGCAGGAAGGCTATCGTGTAGAGGAGGCCGCCGACGGTGAGGCCGCGATTGAGGCGATCAATACCTTGGATTTCGATCTCGTGTTGACCGATCTCATGATGCCCGGTGCCGATGGTCTCGCGGTGCTAAGACACACGCGCGAAGTTGCTCCGAACACGTTGGTGATCGTCACGACTGCCTTTGCTTCGGTTGAAACGGCGGTAGAGGCTTTACGTCTTGGGGCGCAAGATTACATCCTGAAGCCGATTATTTTCGAAGACCTCTCGAGCAAAGTCCGCCATCTCATGGACTATAAGAATCTCGCTTGGGAGATCCAGATGCTCCGGCGGGAGTTAAACCGCAGCCACGACTTATCCAATCTTGTAGGAAACAGCCGGGCGATGAAGGAAATCTTCGCGCTCATCGAGAAGGTGGCGAGTTCCGACTCCACCATGCTGATTACCGGGGAGAGTGGAGTAGGTAAGGAAGTGGTGGCGGGAACGATTCACACGCGAAGCGCGCGTCGGGAGAAAGTTTTTTTGCCCGTGAATTGCAGCGCGATTCCCGACACTTTACTCGAGAGCCAGCTCTTTGGGCACGTGAAAGGCGCTTTTACCGGCGCGCTCAGCTCTCAAGAGGGGCTTTTTCAAAGGGCGCGGGGCGGCACAATCTTCTTGGATGAGATCGGCGAACTGTCTCCGCTCCTACAGCCGAAGCTGCTCAGGGCGATCGAGACCAAGGAAATACTACCGGTCGGCGCGGCGCAACCGGTCCAGGTGGACGTCCGCGTGATGGCCGCGACCAACCGGGACCTAAAGGAGCAGTGTGAGCAAGGCCGCTTTCGCGAGGATCTTTACTATCGACTGAACGTGATCAACATCCACATTCCGCCGCTGCGTGAGAGGCGTGAGGACATTGCCCCGCTGGTTGACTATCTGATACGGCGCCACAACGTCGATATGAAGAAAAGTTATAAGGGGGCGGAGAATACGGCGATCCGGATACTGATGTCGCTTCCCTGGAAGGGCAATATTCGAGAATTGGACAACGTGTTGGAGCGGGCGATGATTCTGGGCAATGGCGAATGGATCACCGCCGATGATCTGCCGGCGGTTGACTCTACCGATGGCAATCAGATTTTCTATTCCGGACCGCACGAGCTGAAGGGAGCCCTCAAAGCTTACGAGAAGATGCATATCGAAAACGTTCTCAAAGAGACCAAAGGGAACCGGGGAGAAGCGGCCAAGCTTTTGGGCCTAAGCCGCTCTTCTCTGTATCGCAAGCTCGAAAGCCTGGGGATCGACAGAAACGGAAGCGACTAAACGCGTCGCTTAAAGCGGCAGGCTTAGCCGAAATGTGGTTCCTTTGCCTGGTTGGCTGGTGTAGGTAATGCTGCCTTGGTGACCGACCACGATCTGCTGGACCACGGGGAGTCCTAAGCCGGTCGCTCCGGGCTTGGTCGAAGTAAAGACCTCGAATATCTTCAGACGCTCCGGCACACCACTGCCGGTATCCGCAACCTCAATAAACACCGCATTCGAAGACCTGTGGCCTCTCAGCGTGAGTTGGCCGCCGTGCGGCATCGCGTCCACGGCGTTCTGGCAGAGGTTGACCAAAGCCTGTTTGATCTTTTCGCGGTCGACCTTGAGCTTGGGCAGATCCGGCGCAAACTCAAGCCCCAGCGCGACCCCTCGCTCCTGGTAACGCCGACCTTCCTGGGTCACGACCTCGCGCGCAATTTCCGCCAGGTCCGCCATCTCGAAGTCAAACTTCATCGGTTTCGTCAGCACGCGGAACTCCTGGAGCCATGAGCGCGCCCGGTCGACTTCCTTTTTGAGATCCTGGAGCGTGTTGACCACAGCGTCCTCGACCGGGGTCTTTTGGGTTTTAAAAAACTGCTCGAGTAATTGGGCCGCAGTGTACATACCGTTGAGCGGATTACTGATGTCGTGAGCGAGTTTGGACGCCGTCAGTCCGATCGCGGACAGCAGCTCGTTCTGGCGGAGTTTTTCCTGGGCCTGCTTGCGCTCGATGATCCGTCCCAATTCAACTCCGATTAGGGACATGACGTCTCGGAGCATGGCGCCCAGCTCGAACTTTTCTGTCGAAAAGATTTCCATCACGGCAACGATTTCTTTCCCTGCCAAAACGGGGAACGCAAAAGCTGACTTGAGGCCAAGTCTCCGTGCCGTTTCTGCTCTCGGGTCGGTGCTGTCTTCACCCAAGTCGCCGATCCACTCCAGCTTGCGACTCGTGAGGACTCGGCCGATTAAACCGACCCCCGGCTTGAATTCCACCGCATCACTCACGTCGCGAAGCTCGGCGTACTTCTCAGAATCCGGGAATTTCCAATAGTTCAGTCGGCGAGTGATCGCCGTGGTCAACTTGCGATAAATGTGACCCATGAGACGCGAGTGTTCCGGACACGGCAAGGACGTTTCACTACAAATCTTATCGATGGTCGTCTCGAGAGCGTCGTCAATCGTGGCCGCTCCGTTGGCGACCCCGGCGACTTCCTCGAGCAGGTGAAGGAGCCTCGTCCGCTCCATCACCATCTCCTGGAGCCGAGCGTTAGCGGCTCTTAATTCCTCTTCCACTGGGTCTCGCTTAGCCTCGCCGTGTCGCGCGCGAGCTGGATCGCCGGGTTGCAGCACGAGCAGCGCATAATCGAGCCCGGTTTGGCTGCGGGGGAACGACTTCGCCGTGACTTCGGCGTCAATGTCCGCTAGGCGCGAATTCCGGTGTACGCGAAACCGGAAGGGGGTGCGCCAAATTTCCTGCCCTTCTGTTTCACGGCAAAGCGCGTCAAAAAATTGCTGAGACGACAGCGTGTCGGGATAGAGTACGTCTATGGACCGGCCGACGACGTCGGTTTTTTTTTGGCCGAACAGGACTTCGGCGGCGGCATTCCAGTGTAGGATTCGGCGCTCTGTGAGATCGATGCCGATCGCCGGCTGGGCGATGAGGTCAAAGACGATGTCCAGGGAACTGCAGTCGATCGTCAAAGCGTCCATGCGTGAGTGAGCGACCATGAGGGTGTGGATTCTATCGAGGATCGAACTTACACATACCGGCTAACTACCGCAAAAGCAACATAACTCGATTTCACCATTGCCAGAAATCATACCCTGAGCTTCATGTCTGCGGCAAGACGGGTCTCGTGGGATCGCGGTGCGTGCGAAAGTTTCCGCGCTCCTAAGAAAAAGGCTCATGTCTTGCCTGTGATACCCAAGAACGAATATCGGTCTATCGTTTTTGCGACATGCCGCGCCCTGCCGTATGGAAGAAGACCGGTTTCGTTTTGGCACGAGCCATGCATTTATTCCGCTGGGTAACGAAATCGCTGAGGATTAGCCATGCGAGTTGCGGAAATCATGACGCCGGACGTCGAGACGATAGATACGGATGCGAGCATTCATGAAGCCGCCGCGAAAATGAGACTCGCGGACATCGGTTGTCTGCCGGTGTCTAACGGATTTCGCTTAGAAGGCTTGATTACCGACCGGGACATTATCGTCCGAGCGGTCGCTCGCAGCCCCGACCCGGCGCACACGAAAGTTGCAGAGCTGATGACGCGTGACATCATCTATTGCTTCGAAGATCAAACCGTCGATGAGGCGATGCATGCCATGGGCGAAAAGCGGGTCCGACGGCTGCCGGTCCTTAGCCGCGATAAGCGCTTGATCGGAATCGTATCGATGAGAGACCTCGCGGTTCGTGTGAATGATGAGGCACGAGTGGCGAAGTTGCTGAGGCAAATATCCGAGGATTTAGAAGCGGAGAGCGCAAGCGCCGACGCGCGTTTGCAAACGGGGTCGAGACGCTGACGAGTCTATTTGTTTATACAGAGAAACCCAGAGCACCGAGCTCGATACTTGGATACGCGGCCTATCGCCATAACCAGCTTAGATTCGTACCTCTGAATTAGCTGCTGCTCTCTCTGCCATCGGCGCAAACCTGCACCGCAGCGCACTCGACTTCATCATCGAAGAGGTACTCGGAGCTGCCGCTGTCGAATGCGACGAGCAGGAGTCTTCTGCCGAGGTTTTCCGTTACTGAAACCAGAGTCCCTTCTTTGGGCAGGAACATGCCCGTTTTCTGCGAGCGAATAATTTTCTTCAGCCTTAATTTCACTCCCGTTGTCATAATCGCACCCCTTTTGCCATGCGCTGTACGAGCTACATCTGGCCTCCCTTTTTCCTTTGGTCCAAGAGCGGTTTTTTTTCGAACAGCTCGAGGCACTGATATCACGTCGTTAGGGCAAGCCTCGTGCCAGAATTAAATTCGCCAATTCTATCGGGAGCTTTCTGTTTAGCGCGGGTAGCAAGGCGAAGCATCCGGGGGAGTTTGTCCCAGATCTCACACAGAACAGCGCATTAAACGTTGCCGTTGGGACAGCAACTAAGAAGATTCGCGATTCTCGGACGTTAGCGCGCTGCGGGCATGTTCCTTGCGCCTCCGCCTAGTGACCCCCGTCGCTTCTATGTGGCCTAAATCAGAACTTCAGCGGAAATCGCGCGACGGCCAAACTCACTTCCGGTTTCTTGTCCTATTATCGGGCTGAGATACACTATAGATTACGACACAAGATACGAACACACAGAGTGTTCTCGGTTAGCGAGTTTCGCGATTCTCGCATTTTTGGGTTCTGTTGCACATCTGAAAGGTAAGAATGTACAAATGAATTTACCGACGAATCCGGCAAATCTGCCTTATGTCGAAGAGCTCTACGCAAGCTATATAAAGGACGCCGCGTCGGTGCCCGCCGATTGGCAAGCGTACTTTGCCCGTCTGGGGAAAAACGGCGGCGCGACCGATGGTTCACCGGTGGCGGCGCCGGCAGAACAGGATCTGTACGGATCCTCTTTGGAGGCCCGGGCACGGGTCGATCATCGACCCCAGTTGATCTCGACCGCACAAGACCGGCTCCGGCAAATGATCCAGGCGTATCGATTGATGGGTCACCGGGCGGCGCATCTGGATCCATTGAATCTGCGCGTCGAAGAGGTGCCCGAACTCGACCGCGCTTTTTACCGCTTTACCGAAGCCGATCTTGATCTGCTGTTTCCTGCCGAAAGTCTACATTTCGACGGCCCGCGGCCGCTTCGAGACATTCTAGAACGCCTGCGCAACACCTATTGCCGTTCCATCGGCGTTGAGTTCATGCACATTCATGAGGCCTCGATCCGCGAATGGTTGCAACAGCGGATGGAGGCCAGCGAAAATCGGACGAATCTCAGCTCGGAAGAACAGCGGCGCATCCTGTCACGATTGACCGAGGCACTCCTGTTTGAAGAGTTCATTAGGAGAAAATTTATCGGCGCCAAAAGCTTTTCCATCGAGGGCTCGGAAAGCCTGATTCCTCTTTTGGACGTTGCCATCGAAAAGGCGGCCGACCAGGATTTGCAAGAAATCGTTCTGGCGATGGCCCACCGCGGCCGGCTCAGCGTGCTCGCCAATATCATCGGAAAAAACCCGCGCGAGATTTTCCGCGAATTCGAAGACCCGCCGGAAAAAAACCGCCAAGGAGGCGGCGACGTCAAGTACCATTTGGGGCACAGTCGGGATTACCAAACGCGTTCCGGAAAAAAGATTCATCTATCCCTGTGCTTCAACCCGAGCCATCTCGAATTCGTTAATCCGGTCGCGTTGGGCCGCATGAGAGCCAAACAGGATCGCATCGCCGACCGAGAGCGCGTCCGCGGCACGGCGCTGCTGATTCATGGCGATGCGAGTTTCGCGGGGCAGGGGATCACCCAGGAGGCCCTCAACCTCAGCCAGCTGGACGGCTATAAGATCGGCGGCGCGCTCCACGTCATCGTCAACAATCAAATCGGGTTTACCACCGCGCCGCAGGAATACGGTTCGACGCCGTATGCCACGGACGCGGTCAAGATGCTGCAAATTCCGATTTTCCACGTGAACGGGGACGACCCTGAGGCGGTCGTTCATGTCGCCCGTCTGGCGATGGACTTCCGGCGGGAATTTCGCCGAGATGTCGTTATCGATCTCTACGGCTACCGGCGGTGGGGACACAACGAAGGCGACGAGCCCTCCTTCACTCAACCGGTTCTCTATCAGGCGATCAAGAAGCGGAAAACAGTGCGAGAGCTCTACCTGCGCGAGTTGCTTCAACACGATCGTGTGACGGCGCAAGATGCGGATCGCATGGCGACGGAGTTTCGGCAAAAGCTCGATACGGAACTGTCGCTCGCCCGCAGCGAAGATTTTGATTACAGCAACAAGCCGTTTCGGGGCATATGGAAAGGCTACCACGGCGGCCCCGAGCCTCAGGACGACGAACTGCAAACCGGCGCCGAATCGAAGCGACTTTCCGCCTTGCTCGATATCCAGACGCGACTCCCGGCCGATTTTCACCCGCATCCCAAGCTCGAACGTGGCATCGAAGCGCGGCGCCAGATGGCGCGTGGGGAACGCCCACTGGATTGGTCCGCCGCCGAATCATTGGCTTTCGCCACGCTTGCGACCGAAAATATCCGCGTGCGCTTAACCGGTCAAGATACCGCGCGCGGCACTTTCAGCCAACGGCACGCGGTCCTCCGCGATTATCAGAACGGCCAGCCGTACATTCCCCTGAACCATCTTGCGCCGAAACAGGCGCCGGTGGCAATTCACAACAGCCCGCTGTCGGAAGTGGGAGCGCTGGCTTTCGAATACGGCTACAGTCTCGACTGTCCTGATGGACTCGTTTTGTGGGAAGCCCAGTTCGGCGATTTTTCCAATGTCGCCCAAGTCATTATTGACCAGTTCATCACCAGCGCCGAACAAAAATGGCACCGCTTGAGCGGCATTGTGCTGCTGTTGCCGCACGGCTTCGAAGGCATGGGACCGGAGCATTCCAGCGCGCGTCTAGAACGTTTCTTGCAGCTCGGCGCCGACGACAACATTCAGGTGGTCTATCCAACCACGCCGGCCCAGTATTTTCACTGTCTCAGACGCCAAGCGCTGCGCCGATGGCGAAAGCCGCTCGTCGTCTTGACGCCGAAAAGTTTGCTGCGACACCCACAGGCCGTATCGAGCCTTGAACAGTGTTCGATAGGAAAGTTCCAGCGCGTTATCGCCGATGATCAGCAAGCTTCGGCACGAGTCCAGCGGGTGCTTCTTTGCAGCGGCAAGATCTACTACGATCTCCATCAAAAACGACAAGAGCTGAAGCGCGCCGATATCGCTATTGTGAGAGTCGAGCAGCTCTATCCGTTGCCGGAGAAAGCGTTGCGCGAAGCTCTCGCTCCCTACCCCCGGGAGACGGCGTTGTATTGGGTCCAGGAAGAACCCGAGAACATGGGCGCATGGTGCTATCTGAATTTGAGGTTTCAGGGCGAATTTTTCGGCGAGCGTCCGGTCTCAGTGATATGCCGGGCCCGCTCCGCGAGCCCGGCGACGGGGTCCGCGCGAGTACACAAAGAAGAGCAGGAGCAGCTGCTGGCGCGAGCCATCGGTGGCGCTTGAGCTTCACCCGCGCGAAGGCTGTCCCCCCACACCGCTCCTCCCCCGCAACGCGGGGGAGGATTAAAGGAGGGGGTGACAAGCCGCATGTTGCACCCGCGCTAAATTTTTTGTGATCACTGTAAGACGAGACTTGCGGATAAGGCATCCCGTGGAGGTGGTCCATGTCAGTCGCGCTTAAGGTGCCCGAAGTAGGTGAATCGATCAGAGAGGTCATAGTCGGAGAATGGCTCAAGCGCGAAGGTGACCCGGTCGAGCGTGACGAAGACATCGTGGTGCTTGAAACGGACAAAGCCACCATGGAGCTTCCAGCGCCCGCCTCGGGTACGCTTTCGCAGGTGCTGAAGAAAACCGGCGATACCGCGGCCGTGGGTGAGGTCATCGGCTACTTGGAAACCGGCGCGCCATCGCGGAAGGAAGAGAGTCCAACTCAGAGGACAAGCGAGAGCGCGGCGCCAGCCGAGCGAGAGCGAGAACCAAAGCGAGAAACTGAAGAAGATAACAGCAAACTAACAGGCGAAAAGCTCGAACAACCGCAAGCGGCCGCAGCCCGGGCACCTGGCGCGGGAGGCGTTGAGGCCGCGGGCGATTTTGCACTCGACCTGGACAAACCCGCTGAAACCGAGCGGCAGCCCGAACCGCAGGCGAAGACTCCAGAACCGCCGCGCGTTCAAGCGGTAAGGTCCGGGGAGCCTTACGGAACTTGGCCGCGCGATGGGCGGGAAGAAGTAGTCCGCCCCATGACTCCCATCCGCCGACGCATCGCCGAGCGCTTGGTGGCGGCCCAGCAGACCACAGCGTTCCTGACCACGTTCAACGAGATCGACATGTCGGCGGTGAACTCGCTCAGGCAGGAATATCAAGAAGTATTCAGACAAAAATACGGCATTAAACTCGGCCTTATGTCTTTCTTTGTGAAGGCGGCGGTGGAGGCCTTGAGGCTGATTCCGCAGGTCAATGCCGAGATCCGCGGCACGGATATCGTCTATCGAAACTACTTTGACATCGGCGTGGCCGTGGGCGGGGGCAAGGGTCTGGTGGTTCCCGTGTTGCGTGACGCGCAAAGTATGACCTTTGCCGCCATCGAGCAGGCGATCGCGGATTTTGCCCGACGGGCGGAAAGTAATCAGCTTAAGCCTGAAGAGCTCGAGGGCGGGACCTTTACGATCAGTAACGGCGGTATTTACGGCTCGCTTCTGTCTACCCCGATCATCAATCCACCGCAGAGCGGAATCTTGGGGATGCATGCCATACAACAAAGGCCGGTGGCACGCGAAGGAACCGTGGTGATTCGGCCGATGATGTATATCGCCCTGACATACGATCACCGAATCGTCGACGGACGCGAGGCGGTTACTTTTCTCAGAAGAATTAAAGAGTGCGTCGAGTCGCCGGCCCGGATGCTGCTGGGAGCGTAGAGACAGACGGGGAGTGTCTGCCTCTTAGCGCAGGACGGCTTCGAACGCGCTGACCCAACCGCGGCTCAGGTAGTCGCTGCTGGTCAGGACCAACATAATGCCCAGCCAGAAAACACCGGCGCCGGCGAACAGTGCGGCCACAGGACTGCTGTAGCGCAGATGCATGAAAAACAAGGCGACCAGGGCGGTCTTGGCAACCGCTATCGTGAGTGCCGCCACGACGTTGAATGGGCCCCCAAGATCGATAAAAGCGACTCCCGTCGTTAGAATTGTCAGCGTCATCAGCGCAAAAAACACCGCCACGTAAGTCTTCACCGAAACGTTCACGCGCTGCACTCGTTTGTAAATTTACGGAATCCGGAACCCCTACTAGATCTCCCCCTTTGCTAAGGGGGAGATAAAGAGGGGGTCTGTCAACGAATTACGAACACAACACTCGCCTATCTCCACCAGAGCCGGATCAGCGTCAGGCTCCGGTGCGGCCGCAAGACTCGCGCCTCGAGTTAGCTTCGTGAATCATCAGTGCCGCCCTAGCAAATAGAACAGCGGAAAGAGAAAGATCCAGACGATATCCACGAAATGCCAGTAAAGCCCCGCCAGCTCGACGGGCGTGTAGTAACTCTCCGAATACCGCCCGCGCCATGCCTGAACGACGAGTACGAGAAAAATACCGATGCCGATGACCATGTGGAGGGCGTGCATGCCGGTCATGGCGAAATAGAATGAAAAAAAGATTGCGGCGCGCCGGGGATCTTCGCCGTGGTAATTGAAATTCCATCCCGGAATCAGCTGCTCCTCGTACTTGTGATAGTACTCGGTGACTTTAATACCGAGAAAGACCAGCGCCAGCAATATCGTCAGGAGGAGAAAGCCGGTAACCGCTCGGCCTTTGCCTTCGTGCGCCGCGTGCACCGCCAATGCAACCGTGAGGCTGCTGCCGATCAGGACCGCCGTGTTGATCGTGCCGAGCGCGACGTCCAGGTGATGGCTCGCGTCGGAAAACACGGCGGGAAAGCTCCCGCGGTAGACGGCATAACCCAGGAACATGCCGCCGAAAAACATGAT
>DASTOD010000773.1:0-8453 GCA_035762645.1 Binatia bacterium
GTGGTCGGATCGAAGCACTCGTCCGGGCACTCGACCCAGCAGAGGGTGCACTTGGTGCAGAGATCGAACCTGACCGCGGGTCGCTGCGTCTTGGTGGTGCCGCGCTTGAACATGGCATTTCTCGATTGTCCCTTCGGACCCATCTCGAAGCCGCGCTTCACCGCCGGAACCACGGCGCCTTCGGCCATCTCGAACCATTTGGGCAGCACGGGTCTCTCATGCGTCCACACGATTCCGTCGTTCGGCGTCACCGTCTTCACCCGTGGAGGTTTGGCCTCCTGCCTCAGCGACTCGTAGGCCGCCCGCGCTGCTTCGGCACGGTGTTTCTGCTTGGTTTTGTCCATCAGATAGGATTCTACCGCCTCGATGCTGATCAGGGTGGGATCGATAGCGGCGATGCCGCCTAATATGTGCTCGTGGGTCAAATCATCCTTGTTGACCCAGAGACCGGCGAGACTGGCGTCGCCATCGAGGATGGCCAGCCGATAATTGTAAGGTTTCTTGCCGATGAACTTGAGCAGCTCTTCCGGCTTTTTCTTGGAGACCACGAGCAGACAGCCGTCCTTGACCACCCTCTCATTGATCGGCCGCACGCCGTGCCATCCCCAGGGCTCGACGCCTTTACACATCGTGTCGTCCAGGACGACGGAGATGTTCGCCTCGTCGATCTCAAGCTTGGCGCCGCATTCGGCTTCCAGCTCTTCCTCGGCAAGATCCGGAGAAACAAAAGCGAAATATTTACAGGGAATCCCGTTTCTTTCCGGCGAGTCGCTGTAACGACCGTTGGAGAACGCCCTCTGCCCCATTCGGCTCGCAATCATGACGATGTCGCTGCCGATCTTTTTCCCGAGGTTCTTCTGAAAGATGCCCCGATAATTGACCTCTACGCGCTTGATCATGAAATACTCCTCCTTATAAAAGGCTCTTGTTGTAAACGGCCTGTGGTTTTCTCGATGAAAGCACATTCTCTTCGACCCGCTCGATGTGGTGGGACATCGCCTGTTGGGCGCCCGTCTTGTCGTGCCGTTCAATGGCGGAGAGAATTTTTCGGTGGGCCTCTATCGAAGCCCGCCTTCGATCCGACGTTTGAAGGGACTCCTCGCGGCTGTGGCTTAGTATCTCCATCAAACCCGAAACAAGCTTCTCAAGGGCATGGTTTTGAGTCGCCTGCCCAATCGCAAAATGAAGCTGAGCATCGGCCTCGACGCCCGTTTCCCCTCGGCTGACCGCTTCGCTCTGTTTTTCGAGGATGCGCTTCATCCGGTCGATGTCACTTTTCGTGGCACGCTCGGCCGCCAGCGACGCGATATGCGGCTCTATAAGTTTACGCAGCTCGAAGATATCGGCGAGAGCGGTCTTTTCCTCGATGAGGAGTTTAGCCAGCGGCGCCACAAAAGATTCGATCGGCAAATCAGCGACAAAATTTCCCATTCCCGTCCGGCTGATAATCAGCCCTTTGGTTTCCAGCGCCCGCAGCGCTTCACGCACGGAAGTCCGGCTCACTTTGAAGGTCTCGGCAAGCTCTCTCTCGGACGGCAGCTGGTCCCCGGCCTTTAACCTTCCTTCGCGAATAAGCTCGTGAATCTGGGTCACCACTTCCTCGTGAATGCGTGTTTTCTTGATGGCGTGGAGCATCGGGTCTAGCTGTCTGCTGGTCTGACCACTATCAACGCAGCCGCCCGTTGTCAAGTCTTCAGAGCGCCACGGCGATGACCGCTCCGATTCAGTCGTGAGTTGGCGCTGCCACGCGTGTCGCCAAACCGCGCACCTTACGCAACCACGGAGTCAACGCCGGCAAGAGGAAAAAGAAGATCGCGAGAGCTGTGATCACTGCCGCTATCGGCCGCATGAAAAAGATAGCCAGCGATCCTTGAGACATGATCAAACTCTGGCGCAACGCGTTCTCGGACATGTCGCCCAGAACCAGGGCCAGCACAAGCGGTGCCAGCGGATAGTCGAGTTTCTTAAAGATATAGCCGATGACGCCGAAGATGAGCATGTACCAAATATCGATCATGCTGTTGTGCACGGCATAAGAGCCGATGGCGCAGATAACGATGATCAGAGGCGTGAGGATGGCGAAAGGGATGCGCAGGATCGCCGCAAAGAACGGCACGAACGCCAGCACGACGATCACGCCGATCACGTTGCCGGTGTACATGCTGGCGATGAGTCCCCAGACGAAGTCTGGCTTGTCGATGAACAGCATGGGTCCCGGCTGGAGACCCCAGATGATCAGCCCGCCTAGCATGACCGCTGCTGTCGGCGAGCCCGGGATACCCAAAGTAATCATTGGCAAGATGGCCGCTACACCGGCAGCATGCGCCGCGGTTTCGGGCGCCACGATACCCTCGATCTCACCTTTGCCGAATCGCTCGGGGTGCCGGGAGAAGCGCTTGGCGAAGGCATAGCTCATGAACGAGGCGGGCGTGGCTCCTCCGGGCTTGAAGCCCATCCAGAAACCGATGATCGAGCCGCGAATGAATGTCCGATAGTATCGCGGCAGGATCTTCCAAGTATCCAGCACCACTCGCATGTTCATGATGGTCTTTGCGCCTTGAAACCGGAGCCCCTCCTCAACACTGAGTAGGATCTCGCCGACGCCGAACAGGCCGATGACCGCAACAATGAAGTCGAAACCCTTCATCAAGTCAGTAAAACCGAACGTCAGCCTGAGCTGGCCTGTCACGATGTCCAATCCCACGGTTGAGAGAATGAAGCCGATCAGGATCGTGGCCAGTGATTTGAGCGGATTCCCCCCGCCCAGCCCGACGAAGCTGGAGAATGTCAGGAGCTGGATGGCGAAGAACTCGGGAGGTCCGAATCTGAGCGCCACCTCGGCCAACAGTGGCGCGAATAATGTGATCAGCACGATGGAAAAGAAGGCTCCGACGAAGGAGGATGTAAAGGCGGCCGTGAGGGCTTGCCCACTTTGTCCCTCCTTGGCGAGGGGATAACCATCGAAGGTCGTCGCGACCGACCATGGCTCGCCGGGAATGTTGAAAAGGATCGACGTGATGGCCCCGCCGAAGAGCGCTCCCCAGTAGATGGAAGTGAGCAGGATAATCGCCGAAGTCGGCGGCATGGTGAACGTAAGGGGCAGGAGGATCGCCACGCCATTTGCGCCGCCGAGGCCGGGAAGCACGCCGATGATCGTGCCAAGCAGGATTCCGATCAGAGCAATGAATATGTTCGTCGGCGTGAGGGCAATCTGAAAGCCGAGCAGGAGGTTCTCAAGTCCCACGTCTCAGTACCCGAACCAGGTTTCAACGGGTCCTTTGGGCATGGGTACCAGGAACCACGTCTCGAAGATAAGGAATGTGATAACGGGAATCCCGAGCGAAAGCGCCACCACTGCCCGCCAGTCGTGGCGCCCCACCCACCGCATGTAAAAACCGAGGTAGAGGCCCGCCGCCACATAAAGACCGAGACCAGACCAAGGGCCTGGTGGATCCGTCAGAACGATGAAGCCTGCCAGAGGCCCGAGAACCTTAAGGACCGGCACGAATCGCTCTCCTGTGACGAAAGGTTTTTCGGACCGCTGGAGCAACGTCTGCAACAATAACATCATGCTGATGGCTACCAGAATGGCGGCGAGCCAAAATGGAAAAAAGCCGCTCTGGGGCCCCTCGGTGCCCCAGCCGATGCCGAGGCGCAGAGCATCATAGATCACGATGCCGCCCATGAGCATTAGCGCCCCGGCGGTCACGAAGTTGATGCCGCGCATACTACTTCTGGATTAACCCGCCCTTCTCCATCAGTCCCCTGTGGAGCTTTTCATTTTCCTCTACCCACTTTGTGTACTCGCTGCCGGTCGCGAAGGCTGGCTTGAGGGCGCCTTTGTGCAGGTACTCCTGAAAGTCCTTTGTTTCGAAAACCTTTTTCAGGAATCCGACGTACCACTCCACGCTCTCTTTAGGCATATTGGGAGACCCGAAGATGCCACGGAGCATATTGTAAGAGATGGCAGCCCCCAGCGCGTCCTTGATCGTTGGGATATCTTTCCAGTCAGGGTCGGGAATGCGCTCGGGGTCGAACACGGCCAGCGGCCGCACCCGGCCCGCTTTCCAGTGGCTCACGCACTCGATGGGGTTATTAACCGTCGAGTCGACATGCTTACCGACCAGGTTCACACACACCTCGCCTCCGCCTTTGAACGGCACGTATGTAAACTTAACAGCTTGGCTTTGCTCTAGCAGTACGGTGATGATCTGGTCTTCCTGCTTAGAGCCCGTGCCGCCCATCTTCATTCCCGGGTTCTGCTTCACGGCGGCCATGTATTCCTTGGCCGTCTTGTATGGCGTCTCGGTGTTCACCCACAGGATGAAGCGGTCGAGCGCCATACGGGCGACCGGCGTGAAGTCGCGCCAACTGAACGGCGTGCCGGTAGCCAGGGGCGTGGTGAACAGGTTTGAGAGGGTGATGATTATGGTGTGGGCATCACCCTTTTTTTCCTTTACGTGCAAGAAACCTTCCGCGCCGGCGCCGCCGGACTTGTTGACCACGATCAATGGCCGCGGAGAAAGCTTATGCTTTTCAGCGAGACCCGCGATCAGCCGGGCCATTTGGTCCGCGCCCCCGCCCGTACCCGCCGGTATGACAAACTCAACAGGCTTGGTCGGCTCCCAGGCAGCTTCGACAGCTCCGAAGATGAAAAATTGAAAGACTAGTAAGGCAAACGGCAGAGAAGAACTTCGTAGATACATATTCAGCCCTCCTTTGGTTAAACTTTTATCGACCCACGGTTAAAAGTTAATTTTAAAGGCCTTTCCGAAGTCTGTGCATAAATTGAACATGTTCCTACAAGTTGTTCTTACAAATCCAAAGGTTAGCAGCGGGCTATCACACGCGAAGTTTTCAGTCAAGGGCGAGGTTGCGTGTCCCAACGAAGCTTGCGTTGAGCGCCTTGCGTAAGATCGAATTCTATTTTCGGTCTTCTCCATTTAGCTCTGTTAATTGGACGCCTAAGTTCGTTGACTACTTCAAACGTCAGGGCGGTATTTAAGATCTCTAGATTCCCGCTGCCGCCGGAGGCGGATCCTCTTAATAGCGCAGATACAGAGCGGCGACCACTGTTCCGAACGCAACGATGGTCCAGCGTAGAGTTGTCGGCTTGACCCGGCCTGCGAGACGACCGCCGAGAATGCCGCCCACGAGGGATCCCGCGGCCATAACGAGAGCCGCAGGCCAAACAACGTGGCCTGAGAAAACGAAAAAAAGTGTAGCGGCAATGTTGATGCTCGACGCGGTAGCTTGTTTGAGGGCGTTCAGCCGCGTCAAAGAATCATCCAACAATAAACCGAGCACCGCGAGAACAATGACGCTCATGCCGGCGGCGAAGTAGCCGCCGTAGATTGCGGCAGCGGCCACCGGCAATCCGATCCAGGGTGTCGAATTTCTCGCGAAGCCGGCGTGCTCACCCATTCGGCGAATGAGCCAAGCACGCAGCGGACCTTGGAGCGCCAGCAATCCGGAAGCCGACAGAATCAAAAAAGGAACCAGCGAGCGAAACAATTTTTCGCCGCTGTTCAGCAGTAGAATACCACCGGCGAATCCGCCGATAACGCCGGCGGGCAAACAAATCCATAAACGCGCGCTCTGGCTGCGAAGGTGTTTCCATTGAGCGATGGTGGCGCCCAAGTAACCCGGCGAAAGCGCCACGGTATTGGTCACATTTGCTGCCACCGGGGGCAGACCCATTGCGATCAGCAGCGGAAAGACAATAAACGTACCGCCGCCGGCGAACGCATTCACCGCGCCGGCCGCCACAGATGCCAATGCAATAACGGCCAGTTCGAAACCGCCCAGCATGACCTCCTGCTCCGATCAGTTGAAACATCTGCTCGAGGGGAGTTGTGGTTTTGAATATCGGCCAAGTGCGGGGGTGTTTGTCAACCCGAACGCTTCGCGAAATTCTCAGCCGATGACTTTGTAATCGCCGCCGAGATAACTGCGGCACAAGCCCACGTAGGTCGACGAGCCCATCTGGATCCAATTCAAGGCTTCGCCGCCAAGGTCTTTTTTCACCGTAGCGGGGCTGCCGGCGGCTAGCACGCGGGGAGGTATTTTCGTATGGGGGACGACGACGCTGCCGGCGGCGATGAGTGCTTCTTCGCCGATCTCAACGTCTTCTAAAAGAGTTACGTTCATGCCGATGATGGCCGCGCGACGGATCAGGCTGCCTTCCATGACCGCCGCATGGCCTACAGTAACATCGTCCTCGATGATCGTGGGCGCCTCGCCCGAGTGGATCACACAGTTATCTTGAATACTCGTGCGGGCGCCGATAACGATCGGATTCTGGTTCTGGTCCGATCTTAGGACGGCTCCCCACCAGATGCTCGCCTCCTCGCCTATCGTCACATCGCCAATCAACACGGCTGTCGGCGCGATGAAGGCTTTGGGGGAAATTTTCGGTCGCTTGCCTTTGTACTCGATGATCATGCGGAAAGCCTCCGGGTATTTTGGTCACGATATTTGACGTGACAAGCGAAATCAAGATTGGCGTCGTTCGAAGGGCTATGCTGCACGTCCACCTGAGGTCAGCTTTGGCGAATAGATTGACAGTTTCATTTTCTTTGAAGTAAACGAAGCCTGGTCGCGTGATAAAGATAAGGCGCGAAGAAAATCAATCTCGCGCAAAGACGCAAAGCACGCGAAGGACAAATATTTGAAGCACGAAATCCGAAGCACGAAACTCGAAACAAATTAAAATGTTCAAAATGCAGAAAATTCTAAACGGCACGTTTTGGATTCTTGAATTTCGTTTTTACGGCCTGTTTGTTTCGGATTTCGGTGCGCCGGTAAAAAACCGGCAAGGTGTTGTGAATGAAAGTTTCATACGGTGAAGGCTTAGCGATCCACACCGGCTCCGAGTCATGCATCGGCGTTCGTAAGGGCGCAGATGAAGCGTTGATAGGGGGACGTGCAGGCCAGGTATTGAGCCGCGAAATTGAAACCCCACTGCGGAAGCAGTGGCTACTCCGGGGTGCCGACGCTGTCGAAATAGACGGAAGGCAAAACTGGGGGCATCGATATCGCGAGACGCCTTTGGGCTCCGCGCGGTCTGAGACCCTGCGCATGTACGCAAGCACCTTGAGCGGGAACCGGGAGATCCCGTGTCTGTCTGTGAGAGAACAAAGCACAGACCGCATCGGAAAGTCTAAGGACGCACACCGATGATGCACGGGCACGGGAAGTCGGACAGCTCCATAGTACCGACCAAGCCGTCGAACGAGGCCGAGCCTGAGGCCAAGGAGGCGGTGGAGGGAAGGGAGCTGGCCAAGGGGAATTTGCTTAAGTGTAACATGCCCCGGACCCAGAGCCGGCAAGGCATGCCGAGCGCGCTTGAGCGGATACGTCAGGCAGCAAGGAGGGATAAACGGCAGCGGTTTACGGCGCTCCTGCACCACGTTTATGCCGTTGAGCGACTGCGTGCAGCCTACTTCGCGCTCAGGCGCGAGGCGGCTGCGGGAATCGACGGCGAGACGTGGCGGCACTACGGAGAGAACCTGCAAAGTCATCTTGAGGATCTCTCCGAGAGGCTCAAGCGCGGCGCGTATCGAGCCAAGCCGGTGCGTAGGGTATACATTGCCAAGGTGGGCAAGCCGGGCGAGCTTCGGCCGCTCGGAGTGCCTGTGCTGGAAGATAAGATTGTCCAGCGCGCCACCGTGGAGGTGCTCAACGCGCTCTACGAAGAGGACTTTGTGAGGTTTTCCTATGGGTCCCGACCCCAAAGGAGCCCGCATCAGGCTTTGGACGCGCTTGCGCTTGGGATCATGCGGAGAAAGGTGAACTGGGTGCTCGATTGCGACATCCGTGGTTTCTACGATGCTTTGGATCACGGATGGGTGGTGAAGTTTGTCGAGCATCGGGTAGCGGATCGGCGCGTGGTGCGGCTGATCCAGAAGTGGCTCAAGGCCGGGGTGATGGAGGATGGCAAGCGAATGCAAAGTGAGGTGGGAACGGTTCAGGGCGGAAGCATCAGTCCGCTTTTGGCCAACATCTATCTCCATTATGTGTTCGATCTTTGGATTCAACAATGGAGGAAAAGCAAGGCGGGCGGGGATGTGATAGTGGTGCGGTTTGCGGATGACTTTGTTGTCGGATTCGAGCGAAGAGAAGATGGGGAGCGGTTTTTGAGCGAGCTTAGGGAGCGGCTGAGCCGATTTGGATTGGAACTCCATTCGGAGAAGACGCGCTTGATTGAGTTTGGGAGATATGCGGCGCAAAATCGGCGCAGGCGAGCGGAGGGAAAGCCCGACACCTTTAACTTTCTTGGCTTCACCCATAGTTGCGGGGAGACCCGCAAGGGAAAGTTTGTGGTGTTGAGGCAGACCCTGCGCAGGCGATGGCAGGCGAAGCTGAAGCAGATCAAAGAAGAGCTTCGGCGGCGCATGCACGAGTCCATCCCAGAGATGGGTAGATACCTGCGCGCGGTGGTTGCTGGCCAC
>DASTOD010000774.1:0-8869 GCA_035762645.1 Binatia bacterium
GTTGACCCGAAATCGGGCCGGCCTCAGCGCCGCGTCAACCTGCGCGGACGGGCACGCAATGGTCCGGATGGACCACGGCAAAAACCTTTGAGCCTACGTCGTACCGGTGAGACGGCGGCGCGACGACGCGGAGGGTCAACGGCGATGAAGGCAGTCCTACGATGTAGTCAAATGCGTCCCCGAAATAAAAACGCCGCTGGACAACGCCGGCAAAAAGGTTATAACCGTTGGCCGCCATCTGTCGAGCCTGGGATTCGTCTCCTACGAGGGTGATGTTATGAGGTCGAATGCAGACGACGCTCTTACTGTTCGCGGATGAATTCGCTGCCTCGGCGACCGTAAATCTAAGTCCTTCCCCTAAGACCAGCCGGTTTCCCTCCTCCATTCGGCCAGCAAGAATGTTTGTTTTACCGATGAATTCGGCAACGAAGCGAGTTTGAGGTCGATCGAAGATCTCCTGCGCCGTACCGAGCTGTTCTATGCGACCTTGATGCATCACGCACACGCGGTCCGCGATCACCATCGCCTCGGATTGATCGTGCGTGACGTAAATAGAAGTAATCTTAAATTCGTCATGAAGGCGGCGGATCTCAAATCGCATCTCCTCTCTCAAATTCGCGTCAAGATTGCTTAGCGGCTCGTCGAGGAGCAGGATCTTCGGCTCCACCACCAGAGCGCGGGCCAGCGCCACGCGCTGCTGTTGGCCGCCCGAAAGTTCTCCTGGGTAGCGATCGGCCAGAGAGTCAAGCCTCACGACCTCCAGTATCCGGCGCACCTTTCTTTCTGTATCGGCCCTGGTACCGCCGCGGAATTTCAAGCCATAGGCGGCGTTCTGGTAAACGGTCATGTGGGGCCAGATGGCGTAGCTCTGAAAGATCATCGACATATCCCGCCGCTCCGGCGGGATCACCCTGCTCGACGAAGAAATGACTTTGCCATCGACCCGTATCTCGCCTGCATCCGGCTCAAGAAATCCGGCAATGAGTCGGAGTGTAGTGGTCTTCCCGCATCCCGAAGGGCCGAGGAACGAAACCAATTCACCATGGTCGATGTGAAGATTGAGGGCATCGACCGCCTTGACGTTGGAACCAAAGATCTTTGTCAGCCCTACGAGATCGACTGTAGCCATGGAGCAAACTTACGCCTTCATGAAATCGCGCCCTACGACACGATACGACACCATCACCACCACCAGTGTAATCGCCATTAGAAGAACGCCCAGAACCGAGACGAAATCGAGGCGTCCTTCCTGATAAAAGTCGAGGATCACCACCGACACCACCTTGGTGTTGGTCGTCCAGAGGAGGACCGAAGAGCTGAGCTCTCTCAGCGACGGCATGAAGATCAGAACCCACGACGCTATCAGTCCCGCTTTGAACAGCGGCACGGTAATGTCCTTAAACACGGTGAGTCGATTTGCGCCGAGGATTCGCGAGCTTTCCTCGAGCTCCGGATGGATGCTCATCAGCGCAGCGTTGCTCGTCTGAAACGCGATCGGGAGAAACTTGGTCAGATAAGCCAAAAATAAAATCCACAGCGTTCCGTAGAGCACCACAGGCTTGTGGGTGTAGGCGGCGAAGAGCCCGACGGCGAGCACGATCCCCGGGATCGCCAGCGGCGCCGTCGCGAGAAACGCGAGATACTGCGAGCCCCGCACCAAACGGCGCTGCGAGATGTAGGCGATCAGAGCGGCCAGCACGGTCCCGACCGTCGCCGACATCGCCGCGAGGACCAGAGTGTTCCATATCGCAGGCCAGACGGAATGGGTGTTGAAAACAAACCAGTAGTTCTCCAGAGTGAGGTTCGACCAGCTAAGCCCGTATCCCTGCCGCTTCATCACAGAGGATGCGATAAGCGCAAAATACGGCAAAACGATCGAGCAGATGAGCGGGACGGCGCAGCAGAAACACAGCAACCAGCGATAAGCGCCGAGTTTTTGGAGCCGTCTCTGGCCTCCTTTTCCACCGATTGTGGCGAAACCTCGCCGGCCGAGAGCACGGCGGCGAAACCAGAGAAACAGAAGCGCGACGGCAAGCATCGGGAGGGCGTAGGCCGCGGCCAGGCCGACGAGGTAGTCCTCGGACTGCATGAAGGCTCGGATCTGCGTGGTCATCACGTGCTTGCGTGCCGGGATGGCCAGCATGGCCGGCGTGCCGAAAAGGATCATCGCTTCCAGGAATGCTAAAATCAATCCGGCAAACAGCGCCGGCATTACCAGCGGGAAGACCACGGTCGTCATCGTCGCAATCGTGCCTGCGCCGGAGATATTCGCAGCATCCTCGATTTCGGAGGAGATGGTATTCAGGCCCGCGTTGACCACAATAAAGGCGAGCGGAAAGATATAAAGCACCATCGCGAAGATTACGCCGCCGATTGAAAAGATATTAAAGAGGTAACTTTCGGCCTCCGCTCCCACGATCCACCGGTAAACATGGTTCAGCCAACCTTCCCTGGGTCCGGCCAGCAGGACCCACGCGCTGGCACCCAGAAAAGGCGGCGTCACAAAAGAGGCCAGGACGCCGATCCGCACCACCCCGGGGAAAGGCATGTCCGTGCGGGACACGGCCCAGGCCATGATCGATCCGATGACTAAGCTCAGCAGGCTGGTCGAGACGGAGATCACCATCGTCCATACAATGGGCTCGCGATAAAGCGGGTTGGTGTAAGCCTTGATGTAGTTTCCGAGACTCCAGCTTCCGCCCTGCTCCGAGGGAAGAAGGAAACTCTCCCGTACCAGGAAGTACATCGGGCCAACGATGAGCGCCAGCAGGAGAATGGCGCTCATCGTCCACACCAGTGCGGTCGGATCGAACCGTCGAACGCGGATGGTGGGTTCGGCCTTCGCCATGGCGACGGTCGACTTCTCGCTACACGCCAAACTTCGCGCGGAAGTTATCGAGCACGGGCTTCCGCATCTCTTCCGCCTCCTCCTCCGGGATTACGAGCAGCTTGATGTCCTTAAGCGGTGTCTGCCACTTTGGGTACTCCACCTCGGGATGGCCGACGTAAGTTCCGTCCTCCACCATTACTTGTTGGGCTTCCTTGCTGAACAGCCAATCGACGAAGACCTTCGCCGCATTGGGGTGGGGCGCCTTGGCAAGGATCGCCTGGGGCGAAACTATGAGAGGGACTCCTTCCTTGGGGAAGGCATGTTTGATCGGCTCCCCTTTCTGGATTGCGACAGCGCTGGTATACGCCGTGCCACCGACAGACATCCATGCCTCACCGCGCACGACATAAACGACGGTATCGAGGGCAGATTGCACGATGATCGGCTTTTGGGCTGCGAGTTTGTCAAAAAACTCCCAGCCAAAGAGCTTGACCAGCGCCGACATGCCAACGCTGACAAACGCGCTGTACGAGGGATGGGCGTTCACGAGCTTGCGATCTCTCCACTTCGGGTCGAGAAAATCGCGCCAGCTCTTCGGCGCTTCGCTCTCCTTGACCTTGGTGGTGTTAAACGCCGGGCCATAGACGCTTGCCCGGACAACCGCCCATTGGCCATTTTTCTCAATGAAATTCTGATCGAATTTTTCGATCCCTTTGGGCCGATACGGCGTGAGCCCTTTTGCCTTTCGCAGACTCACAAAGTGACCGATGCTGGAAGTATGGAGGACATCGGCGTTGTGAATTCCTGCCTTCGCCTCCTGCTGCAAGCGGGTGAAAAGCTCGCCCGATCCGTCGCGATGAAGTACGCACTCCACGCCCAGCTTCTTTGCATTGAAGGATTCGCAGAGCTTCTGGGAAAGAGACAGCGAAGCAGACGAATACCAAACCACCTTTCCTTCCTTTTTCGCTAGCTGCATTACGTCCTGAGCCGCGGCCGGATAGGAACCAAAGAGCAGCGCCAGGAGCAACGCCAACCAGAGCCGATCGAGCTTTCTCATGACCGTTTCCCCTTCCTATGTGGATTTTGTAGCTCGTTTATCACCTGCCACAACCCGGCGCAAGAAAGCGGCTCGGTTGGTTCTCCGCGGCAGTACGACCTCGGCCTGGCCGCTCGTAGTGACTATGCTCGCCTGATTGACTCCGCTGATGGCGAGCTTGACAACACCCTTCCCCTCCTCCACCGTTTTTTCCAGCACCTTTGCGCTGTACCGGGTTGTATCGCCGTAAATATTCGGCGTCTTCACTTGAACGTAAAGCTTTCGCAGGAACCCCTCATCACCCATCCAGTTCGTCACCAGAGGACACACCCAGGCGAAGCGCATCACGCCGTTATCGAACGGACCGGGCATGCCGCGCTGCGAGGCGAGCTTGAAGTCCTCGTGCTGCTGCGAATACTTGACCCGCCAGCCGGTGGCGGGGTTGCGCACGGCGGCATGAGGCGCCTTGAGGAGATCCAGGTAGCCGAGCCGCCCGGCCTTGTAGGCTGGGCCGAGCCCGGCGTTCCAGCAGACCATGTCGCCTATGGTGAGTGGGCCGCGCACGATCGGAGGGATCTCCTCACCGATCGCGACGTCCTCCCAATAGAGCGCCTGGTCGCCGGTTCGCTTCTCGGCGTTGGCGGCTCTGTCGATTTCCGCCAACTCCTCGTCGCTGTAGCGGTGAATCGGCCGCTCGAATAAAAGCTCTGTTCCGACCTGCGTTGCCCGGATCATGGTCCCGATGGCCCTGGCAACTACCGCGTCGTTCTGGTTCCAGTAGGTGCATTCCGAAATGATAAAAATCAGGCGCCGGCCTGTGTTGCTTTTCTTTTCATACACATCCTTCTGAACGGATTTTGCCCGTAGCTTTTCGCCCGCGAAAACCGGTCGCAACCATTCGAATTCCAACCCACCGATTAAAGATGACAGCGGCGCCTCCATCGGCGCTCCGTGCAGTATCGGGTAAAGCACGGAGACCAGAAAAGCCGGCGGTGCCATAAGCCGTCCGTGGCGGGTGTTCGCGGTGTATTCAGCGTCCAGCCAAAGAGGATTTCCGTCGTCGGTGCCGTAGGCGAAATGGCGGATGGCATCGGACGAGGCTTCGGTATTCCACGCATCTCTCTCCCGCACCTCTTTTCCGTTCAAGTCGCGGCTCCTTGCAACGAACTCATCTATGCGCGCGTCGACTTCGTCGGCCATAATACCTCCTTTACTAAATGGCTACCTCTGGCCAGCGAGGGCATTTTCCACAATTCCGGGCAGCGCCGAGAATGTATCGGCCACATGAGCTCCCGCCTCTCGAAGAAGCTGCTTCTTTCGGCCGGTCGATCCCACCCCCCGGGCAATGATCGAGCTGGTATGCCCGAAACTCATTCCTTTTGGCAGTCTCTCGATCGATTCCCCTGCAATGAGAGCGATGAGGCTCTTGGTAAAACCCCCCTGGCTAACGAATCTCGCGGCTTGTTCCTCGTGTCCGGTCCCGGGCTCACCGAAGATGACGACCGCTTGTGTTTGCGGATCTTCTTCGAACAGTTTCAGACAAACGATGAAATCCGTTCCGATCAGCAGATCGCCTCCGATGGAGATGTATGTGCTCTGGCCTATGCCTCGTCGCGTCAAGGCATTAGCGATCTCGCCGCCCATACCACCACTGCGCGAGATAATCCCCACCGGTCCCGGCTGGTACAGACGTTCGGGCTCCGCTCCGCCCGTGCCGCCGAGTTTCGCCTTTCCAGGACTGATCATCCCCTGAGAGTTGGGACCGATGAGACGAGCCCCTTTTTGCGTGGCGCGGTCAATCATCTCCGCCGCGTCGTGATGAGGCACGCCTTCGGCCAACACGACCACGAGAGGGATGTCGTTCTCAATGGCCTCCAGAGCCGCGTCTTTCGCGTACGGAGCCGGAATGAACAGCACCGAAATGTCCACCTGGTGATCTCTTTTGGCTGCTGCCACCGAGTCGTAAACGGGGATGCCGTCTTGGAGGCCGCCCCCTTTTCCTGGCGAAACTCCCGCCACAACCTTCGTGCCATAGCGGATCATATAGGGGACATGAGTGCGCGCCTGTTGGCCGGTGATGCCCTGAATCAGAACCCGACTGTTTTCGTCGAGAAGGATGCTCATGCGTAGCTGGTAAGCTCCACGATTCGCTTCACGGCGTCTTCCAGCGACGCCGCCGCGTCATAAAACTCAATGCCGGGAAGCTCTGACGCTAGTTGCCTGGCGATTTCGACTCCCGGACCGGCAAATCGAAACACAACAGGAAATCTTTTCGGCTCGATCTCCAACTCCTTCAGCGCCCGTATGATCCCTCTCACTTTAACATCGATCGGGATGAAATTAGTGATGTTGCCGCCCGCAATCATGCCCCTAAGGCCCGGCCTGGAGAGTATCTCTTTTGTGGCAAGATACATCTTTTCCTCCACCCTTCCAGGCGTGATGTCAAAGGTGGTCGCGGGCTTGCCTCCAAGCTTTGTAATGGCGTCAAGAGCTAGAAGACCGGCCCCTCCGCCCGTCATCATGAACGCAATATCCCCATCCGCAAATTCATTGAAGCGGATGGCCGAGCCGGCATCGATCCTGTCGATCGCACGGATTTTTTTCTCCAGAGTCGTTAGAGGTCTCCAGCCGTTCGTCCGATCCGGGTCGGCAATCGCTTGCAGCTCGGGATGGCGAAAAAGCGCCTGGTTATCAACTACAACAACGGCAGAAACCGCAACCAGTCGACCTGCGTCGGTCAGCACCAAGGGGTTAAGCTCTACGGTCTCGGCATCCAGTTGGCGAAAGATCAGATAGAGTTTGCTCAGAGTCTCGGCCGCCGCGAAAAGAACGTTCCCGGTCAAACCCGCGGCTTCACCGATCGCCCTCGCCTTAAGAGGCGGGAGGCCGAGGCTGATGTCGATCGGCATCTGGATTAATTCGTCCGGGTGTTCCTCTACGAGCGTCTCCACGTCAATTCCGCCAACGGATGAAAAAAGGACGAGAGGTTTTCGGCTCATGCTGTCAAACGTCAACGATAGGAAAAATTCTTTGGCGATCTTTACCGCCTCGCTCACCAGAAGTTCCTCAACGGGAAAGTTCAGGATCGTCTTTCCCAACATCTCGGTTGTCTTCCGCGCGGCGTCCTCGGGAGAAAAGGCCATCTTGATAGCTCCGGCCTTTCCTCGCCCACCCACGGGAATGAGTGCTTTAAGCACCACCGGGCATCCCGTCCGAGATGCGGCTTCTCTAGCCGCCTCGGCGCTGGAAACAACTTGAAAACGCGGCACAGCAATCGCGCCTTTGCGCAAAATCTCCAGCGCGTCGTGTTCCAAAAGCCTCGCCATAAAACTCTACGGATTACGCTTTGATTTGACTCTGATCTCAGGAGAGGACGCCCGCTCAGCGGGGTGAAAGAAGATTTGATAGTTCCTCGATTTTCTCCAACTCCTCCAGTCGTCGAACTGTGGCAATGATTGTCTCGACCGTCTTCTCAGCCAAAGCCATTTTAGCATTGGCGCGAAACTTGCCTTCTATCTCATTCGGAGGAAGCGGCAACTCCAGTCCGCCTCGCGGATACGGCTGGTTCTCTTCTAAAAGGGTTCCGTCGCGGAGCCGGATTTTTACATGGCCGGAAAAATGACGCGGGTAATCGATGGTAGGATCGAGCTCATAGCGGACTTTGCTCGCCAGCTCGAGAACTTCAGGCGCGCGGATCGCTTCTTCGGTAAACTCCTCCAGTCCCGCCCGGCCGCGGGTCAAGATCACGGCGATACTGTAAGGCAAACTAAATTTGGCGCCGTAAGAACTCACCGGCCGTTGTTTATCCGCGAGGGGTTCCCAGAGCCGATGCACCGGCCCCTCCGCGGTGCGGCAAATCACCTCAACGATACTCTGGGGGGCCGGAGAGTACTTTCGCTTCAAATTGAGGGCGCAGTCCATATAAGGATGAGAGATCGAGCCGCAAGGATAGGATTTAAACGCGAGGCGAGGTATTTCCCACTCGCGACCCAGTTCCAGTAGTTTTTCAAAGCGGTATTCGTGATCCCCCCCAAACGAGCGATAGAAACCGTGCTGCCCTTCGAATACGCTTGCCGGACCACGAAAACCTTGTTGGGCGAGAAGCGCAGCGATGACACCGCCATGCGCCGACCATCCCGGATGAAGTCTTTTGGTCCAAGTGCCGTCTGCCAGGTATTCAATGATGCCGGCGCTTTGGCTGCCGCACAGTCCGAAGGCATCCAGCCACTGGGCCGGCTCGAGACCGTAGAGCTTGCCGGCACTGGCTGCGGCACCGAAAGTCGAACATAGCGCGGTCGGATGGAAACCGCGCGCGTGAAATTTCCCGGGCGCCACCAGGCCGACCTTGCACATAGTCTCGGTGCCGGCAATCGCCGCTTCCAGAACGGTACGACCGCTGGCGCCGACTTCCTCCCCCACAGCCAGCGCCGTCATGGCCGCGCAGCAACCGGTATGGACGATCGCCTCTTCCAAGGTATCGTCATAATCAAGGCCATGGGCGAGCGTCCCATTGGCGAGCACCGCGTTCGCGGCAACCACTTTCACGGACGAACCGATTAGACGGCTGTTGGGAGGACCGCCCAGCTTTTCCGCGACGTTTAAAATCATCCGTCCGAAATCCATCGTCGAGGAGGCCAGAGCCACGCCTACGGTGTCCAAAAAAACCAGTTTGGCCTTGTGAGTAACGTCGCGGGGGACATCGGCCAGTCTCAGCCCGCGCACGAATCCCGCTACGGCTTGCGAGTACGGTTCCACGCTTCAGGTTGATATCACTACACGGAGCACAAGGCCAATGCTGCTTTGGCGGTTCCGAGTTTGGAGTCTCGAGTTTCGAGTCGAACCCGAGACGCGAGACTCCAGACATCGTTTTGCCGCGCGGCGCACATCCGGCCCGGGCGCTTGACAGCCCCCCATCCGTGGGCTAAGTTGCCCCTAAATATTATCTGGACACCTTATCCAGAGTGGTGGAGGGATCGGCCCTTCGAAGCCACAGCAACCGGTTC
>DASTOD010000775.1:0-6258 GCA_035762645.1 Binatia bacterium
ATGGTCAGCAAGGCCCAGTGGGACAAGGAAGGGATCGAGGGGCTCGACAAGCGGCTGGCGGGGACGGGCTCCTACCGGTACGTCGGCCGGCAACCGGGCCTGTCCATCAGCTTCGAGCGAGTAGACAACCACTGGCGCGGCGAAAAGCCGGCATTCAGGCAGCTGGAGTTCAGAGTGGTCCGTGAGGAGTCAACACGGCTGGCGATGCTGCTGTCGGGAGAGGCCCACATCGCCGACCTGCCCCGCGAGCTGCAGAAGGACGCGCTCAAGCGGGGTATGAAAATCTACTCATCGTCATTCCCTGTGGACTGGATGACGATCTACCTGGGAGGTATGTATTTCATGCCGGGGGACAAGGCCTTCAAGGCCGAGGTGCCCTGGACCAATAAGAAGGTCAGGCAGGCCATGAACATGGCGGTTAACCGCAAGGAGCTCCTCAACACGGTGTTCGCCGGCAAGGGGACCCTCACCTACGTGACCGGCTGGCTGCCCCAGTCAGAGGGCTGGAACCCGGAGTGGCAGAGGAAATTCGACGGGATGTATGGCTACAATCCCGCCAAGGCCAAGGCGCTCCTGAAGGAGGCCGGCTACGGGCCCGGGCAGCTCAAGTTTAAGATCTGGGCGTTCACCGAGCCCGGGGAATCGGAAGGGCCGCAGGTCGCCGAGGCCCTGGGGATCTACTTCAAGGACGTGGGCATCGAGTCGGAGATCGAGGTGCTCGACTGGGCCAAGGTGCGCGAGGGGTTTCGCAAGAAAACGATCGGCTGCTGCATTTGGCCTAACATCATCTCCTGGAGACCGTCGGAGGAGTCGATCCGGACGTTTAACTACAGCAAAGGACCGAACCACCACTTCGAGAACGAGTTTATCGACAAGACTTACCTGGCCTGGTCCAAAAGCGTGAAGCCCGAGGAACGGCAGCGTCTGGCCCGGGCGATCGCCGACCATCTCTTCGAGGAATTCGCCGACATCCCGCTCTTCTGGTTCGCCAATGAGGTCGTCGCGAACCCCAAGGTCGTTGGAGACTGGGTCTACCCGGGTCTCGGCGCCGGGCGGTCGACGCACTTCCATCTGGTGAAGCCCGCCACGAAGTAGAACGAGCGAGGCACCAAGGCATCAAGGGGAAGGTAATCTTCCCCTTGATGCGCCGTTATATCTGACGATAGGTAGTGCATGCCCAGACAGATCGGCGACGTCATCTTGGAGGTCGAAGACCTTCACACTTACTGCTTCACCCGCTGGGGCGTCGTGAAGGCTGTGGACGGCGTGAGCTTCTCCTTACGACAGGGAGAAGCTCTGGGCATCGTGGGCGAGTCGGGCTGCGGGAAAACGATGACCGCCCTGTCGTTGTTGAGACTGGTCCCCCGGCCGGCAGCCCGGATCGTCAAGGGAGCCATCCGCCTCGAAGGGGAGAATCTCCTCGAGAAGAGCGAGCGTGAGATGCGGAGCATACGGGGGCGACGCATCTCGATGATTCTCCAGGACCCCCAGACCTCCCTCAATCCGGTGTTCACGGTCGGCAACCAGCTGATCGAAGCCATCCAGATCCACCACAGAGACGGTCATCGATCGCTGGTGCAGCGGGCGATCGACAGCTTGAAGCAGGTGCGGGTCGCGGCCCCTGAGCGCCGGGTACAGGATTATCCCCACCAGATCAGTGGCGGTATGAAGCAACGCGTCGTCGGCGCCATCGCCATCTCCTGCGAGCCGAAAGTCATCATCGCCGACGAGCCCACCACCTCGTTGGACGTAACCATCCAGGCTCAATACCTGCGGCTGCTCCGCGAGATTCAGGAGGCAACGAACCTGGCGCTGATCTTCATCACTCACGACTTCGGCATCGTGGCGAAGATGTGCGACCGCGTCATGGTGATGTACGCCGGTCGGGTCGTGGAGAGCGGTTCGGTGCGGGACATCTTCAATCATCCGTCCCATCCGTACACGCAAGCTCTGTTGAACTCCGTCCCCAACATGGACGAGGACGTCAAGCGGCTTTATTCGATCACCGGCCAGCCGCCAGCGCTCTGGGACCTCCCCGCTGGGTGCCGGTTTGCCGCCCGGTGCCCCCATGCCGATGACCGTTGCCAAAAAGACTATCCGCCGCAGTTCACCGTAGGAGACGGCCACACCGCCGGCTGCTGGAGATTGGAACAGGCATGTTAGCCACGCCCATCCTCCGGGCCGCGGGGCTGAAAAAACACTTTCCCGTCACCCAGGGCCTGCTCTGGACGAAGGTCATCGGCTGGGTCCAAGCCGTTGATGGCATCAGCTTCTCGATTCCACAGGGGGAGACGCTCGCCCTGGTAGGCGAGTCCGGCTGTGGCAAAACGACGACCGCTAAGCTCATCCTGCGTCTGGAGTGGCCAACCAGCGGGCAGGTGTTCGTCGATGGCAAAGACGTCCACGCGTTGAACGGCGAGGTCCTGAAAGAGTACCGGACAATGGTCCAGGCGGTCTTTCAGGATCCTTGGTCGTCACTGAGCCCCCGCATGCGGGTGCAGCAGATCGTGGCCGAGCCGCTGGTGGTGAACCGGCGGGTGTCCTCTCAGGAGGTCAAAGAGCGCGTCGCCGAGATTCTGGGCGCCGTGGGCCTGCGTCCGCAGCAGGCCGACCTCTACCCCCACGAATTCAGCGGCGGACAGCGCCAGCGCATCGCCGTAGCCAGCGCCCTCGTGTCGAATCCGAAGCTCATCATCCTGGACGAGCCGGTCTCAGCCCTGGACGTTTCTATTCGGGCGCAGATCATGAACCTGTTGGTGGATCTCCAGAAGCAGTACCACGTGAGTTATCTGCTTATCGCGCACCACCTCGCAACGACCCGCTACATGGCCCACGAGGTGGCGGTCATGTACCTGGGAAAGATCGTGGAGAAGGCCAAGACGAAAGAACTGTTCAGAAATCCGCTGCACCCTTATACGAAGGCGCTTTTCTCGGCCGCCCTTCCGGCGCACCCGGACATTACTCGAGAGGAGATAATCCTGGCCGGAGAAGTCCCTTCTCCCATCAACCCGCCCTCGGGTTGTCGCTTCCATCCCCGCTGTCCCTTTGCCATGCCACAGTGCGCGACGATCGAGCCGGAGGAAAAAGAAATCGCCACCGATCATCTGGTGGCATGTCACCTCTATTGACGTGGAGGAACCGGCCATGTCCCGGGTACTCGGATTGGACCCCGAATTTTTCTTCAAGAGTTCTTTCCTGTGCCCTCAGCGCCTCCGCAGTGAGTTCTCTTCTGGAAGATCACGAAAGGGCGATCAGAGAAAGAGTTACACCAAGATCCAGCGGTGTTGAGCAGAGGATAAGGAAAGCCGGCAGAGGAGTTGGCGATTGGAAACGCTATACAAACACATGAGGCAGGACGGTGCGCAAAAGATCGATAAGGGAGAGAAACGAGGACATTCTACTTTTCCTTGCCAAAACGGTCCTCGGTGTAGCAGAAGCGGGGCATGTCAAGAACAGCGCGGGCTTCGGTCGGCGGCATTTGCTACCACGTTATCAATGCTATTGGCGGTTCGGAGACTCTTGTAGGTCCTGTTAATCCTGTCTATTTGTCTTTTCGTGTTCTCTGCGTGCTCTGTGGCTCAAGTCTTTTATGGTAGAATTTTAGGCAGCAGACTAGGCAATCGGCCAGGAGGACAACCATGAAATTTGAGGGTTTCCTGCATCTGAACATCCGGTGCTCACCGAAGGATATTCCCGCGATCGAGAAGTTCTACGGCGACGTGCTCGGCTTGAAGACGGGTTACCGTCCCAATTTCAAGTTCGGCGGCATCTGGCTCTACGACGGCGACGACCCCGTCATCCACGTCAGCGCGCGCTTCCCGCAGGGCTCGATCGTAAAGGACAAGCATAGCGGCAGCGTGGATCACATCGCGTTCAAGGCTTCGGGCGCCGTCAGGTTCCGCAAGCACCTGAAGAGGCTCGGCATCGATTTCGAGGAGCAGAACATCGAGAACGCGGGCTACCAGGTGTTCCTTTACGACCCCGTGGGCACCAAGCTCGAGTTCAACTTCCTCAACGAGCACGTTGCCGATGCCGTGCCTCTCGGCACGACGGCCGAGGCGAACACGCGGTAGCGGTAGCACCCGAAAGTGCCAAAGGGTCTTGTTTCTTGTATCGAGTCGAATCTTACTCTGACATTCACGTCATCAGGACGAGAGAAGGAGCGTACGCTCTTAAGTTTTGAGCAGAGGTGTCAGCCTTTGATTATGTGCTCTTCTGGTTCTGTGTGAGATAAACAAGTTCATGAGTAGGAAACCGCGTGTCCATTCCCGGAAGCCGTTTACCATGTCATCTGCCCGGGCCGGAGAAAATATCAAATAACCAAAGCCTGAGGCCTTGCCCTTTTCAAAGCGATCTGTGTGATTGCAAGACCGATCCGTGCCGTATTCTCCTCGTCATAGCCAGCGCGCAAAGCCCTGCCGCAGACCCTTGTCACTTACCACCATCACTCATCACGCTCCCAGGTAAGCAAAGAGCTTGGGATCCAGCTCTTTGCGATGCTTGTCCAAAACGGGCTGTGAGGCTTTGACGAAAGCGGCGCGCTCCGCGTCGGTCAGGCGGATCACTTCGTTCTTTGACGGGTCGAGCTTCGCCAGGATCTCCGCGTCCTCCGCCGCGGCCAGCTGATGCTGATACGCGGTCGTTTCCCACGCCAGGCTGTCCACCGCAGCCCGGATCTCCTGCGGCCAGCTCTGGTAGCGCTCTTCCTTGCAGATGAACGCCGCTGCGCCGAAGAGGTGGCCCGAGAGCGTGAAGTAGCGGTGATAGTTGTGCACGCCGAAGTTGTAGGTGTTGGTGAGCGGGTTCTCCTGGGCGTCGAACCTGCCGCTCGCGATCTCCTCGGTGAACTGCTTGACGTCCACCGAAATCGGCTCGAAGCCGAACGCCCGGAACAATTCCGCGTGCAGTTCGCTCACCTGGCTGCGGATACGCAGGCCCTTGCAGTCCGCGGGCGTGCGGATCGGCCGCACCTTGTTGGTGAAGTGCCGAAACCCGTTGTCCCACAGGCCGAGCAGGCGGAACGGGGTGCTCTCGCGCATCCGGCGCCTGACCAAGTCGCCAAAGCCGCCCGTGAACGCCGCGCAGATTGCCTTGCGGTCCTGCACCACGAAGGGCAGCTCCAGCAGCTTGAGCTCGGGCACCCACTTCGCGAAGCGCACGGTAGACAAGTAGCAGAAATCGATCTCGCTGCTTTCCACCATGACCGCCAGGTCGCCCGAGGACCGGCCGATCTTGAGCACGCTGCCGATCAGCTCGAAGGAAATACGGTCGCCGAGCTTGCGCGTGAGCAGCTCGCCGAAGCGGCCCGCGGCGCGGTTGTGGATCGAGGCGGGCTCTTGATAACCCCCTAACTTGAGTGCGATCGGCTTCATGCGGAAAGGACGCGTTGGTTGCTGCAGGCCATACCGCGTGACGAAATACGGGTGACAGGGTACAGACGCAAGACCCTCGTGTCCTATGTCTCCTTAATCATCACCTTCATTCGTCACGTCTTAGTGCCTTATTTCCTTGGGCGCGCCCGGCTGCTTCAGGGGATGCGATTTGTCGAAGGCTTCGAGCTTCATGCACTCGTTGAACACTCGCATCACGGTCGGCACGAGCGCGGTGTCGCAGTTGAAAAAGCGGGCCCCGAACACCTGGGTCGCAAGGCAGATGTCGGCTAGCATTACTTGATCGCCGTGGCAGTAGCGACCGGTTTCCTTTTCTTTCGCGAGGTGCGCCTCGACGAACTTCAACGCTTCCATCACCCAGTGCTGGCACCAGCGGGTGCGCGCGGCCTCGTTCACGTTGAGCTCTTTTTCCAGGTAGTTGCGGATGCGCGGCACGATAAGCGGGTGGCCGTCGCAGGCGACGATCTGCGCCAGCGCTCGCACGCGGGCCCGGCCTTTCGAGTCCTTGGGTAGGAGCGACGGCTCCGGATACGTCTCGTCCAGGTATTCGATGATCGCCATGGACTCGAACAGGGTCGATCCGTCGTCGAGGACCAGCGCCGGCACGACCGCCTGCGGGTTCACGGCGCGGTACTCGGGCTTCAACTGCTCGGCCTGCATCAGGTTGACGGAGATCTCATCCGCCTTGACGCCCTTCAGCGCGAGCGCGATGCGCACGCGGCAAGCGGCAAGGGAGCGCCAAAAGCCGTAATACTTTATTGCCATATTCTCCTCCTATTAAGAACTCGTGAGATCGCGAGGTCGGAAATGGAAAAACCGTGAGACCGTAAAGAGGGGCATGCTTCTTTCTCCTGTGCTCACGCTCTCA
>DASTOD010000776.1:0-3263 GCA_035762645.1 Binatia bacterium
TTTCGGCAACGCTTTGGGCATCCAATCCACCGAGAGTCTGAGTCAATCGGCACGCGATCAAGCGCCGCTATCGATGCTCTGGCTCTGGCTCCAGCGCGAAGGGACATTGGCACTGCGCGCACCTATCGACATCCGAATGGCTGTTGGATTTAACGCCGGCAAAGAGCGGATTCCGCTGGAGCGCGTCTACCGGATCGCGGGTTACAGCGTTTATTACCGCCAGGGAAACGAATTTGCGGATCCGCGCGCGGTGGTGACGGTCGGCTTTGCCGCAGAGGAACTGCTCCGGCGGGTCAAAGTGATTGTCCACGAGGACCTTCACGATGACAAGAATTTTGCCTTGCCCTGGGAGATTGAGGAGTCGGTGGTGACCCCGCTGGGGTCGCTGATCACTGTCGAATTTTTTAGGCACAGACGAGACGATGAGAACTTAAGGCAGGCGATGGACTCTTTGGCGGAGGAGAGAAGGCTCTCTCGAGAGCTGAATGCTTTGGTTACCGAAGCCGAGAGGCTTTTTGGAAGCGAAACTTTGAACGAAGCCAAGGAAAAGATCCTGGCGCTGATGCCGTCCTATCCTGCTTATCATCGGCAGTTTCAGCGCCAGGTCGCGGGCCAACACGCCGCAACGGTTCTTGAGGCCAAGCTCAGCCATGATCTGGCGTACTACAGATATTTTGACACAATCGCTTCTTTGGCCGAAGCCGTACGGGATCTCAGAACCTTGATCCAAGACCTGAAGCAGTTTCCCCATCCTGAGCGCGATGATCGATTGAAGCTCTACCTTGAGGAATTGAAGGCAAAATACAGCGCCTCGGGTATTTGACCAACCGAGCTTGTCGCGCAGAACCGTTCTGCTGTTCGCCCAATATCCACCCTTGAAGCCCGTTTGGAATATTGCTGCCAGATCACGTAGTATGAGTGGGATCATTTCGCGCGTCCAGCTTGCGGCAAAAAGGAGAAGTCGATGATCGTTGTCTCGAACCGAATACAGGTGTCCCAGGGTCATGAAAAGGACTTCGAAAAACGCTTCGAAGGGCGGGCGGGGCTCGTAGAAAAGATGCCCGGATTTATTCGTCTGGAGATTCTACGACCCATCAAAAGCGATTACTACGTCGTCCTCACCCACTGGAAGGATGAGGTATCGTTTCGCGCCTGGACGGAAAGCGCGGAGTTTCACGAAGCCCATCGAAATCGGCCGCCGTCCGAAATCTTTTCCGGACCCAATGTCTTTGAGATGCACGAGATCATTCAAAACGCTGAAAAAAAAGAATAGCCAAAGATATTTGGGCGGTGGTATTTTTGCGCAATGTACTTCAAAATGAAAATCTCATCCGGTCGATGAAGGAGCGAGTATGGCCAGAGTTGGATACGCGTTAGGCTACGGGAAGTTTACCAACGTGAAAGAGATGGCCCAAGTCATGCGCCAGGCCGAAGAGCGCGGCTTCGAGATGGCTTTTTTCTCAGAGACCATCGAACTGATGCGCGATTCGGTGAGCTCGCTGGCGGCGATCGGACTGGCAACAAAGAATTTGAAACTGGGCTCGACTCAGATCGTTCGTTTACGCGGGCCGGTGGTGATGGCGCAATCGCTCGCCACCCTGGATGAACTGACGGGCGGTCGAATGACGCTGGCGCCGGGGGCGTGCACCAAGAGTCACGCGCGCGTGCACGCGCTGCTGGCGGATATCGGCGCGACGCCGGTCGAGGTGTTGCGGGAATACATCGAATCGATGCGCCTGCTGCTTACCGGTGAAAAGGTCTCCTATCATGGCAAGTTCGTGAACTTTGACAACGTGGGGCTCGGCTGGAAACCGCTTCGCGCGAGCATCCCTTTTTACGTGCCGGCGACGGCGACGGTGGGGCTGCGCCTGGCGGGCGAAGTCGGGGACGGGGTGGTTCTCAATGCGGTGTGCTCACCGGAATATACGGCCAATGCTCTCAAGATCATCAAGGAATCGGCGCAGAAATCGGGCAGAGACTTTTCTAAATTCGAAGTTGCGCAAATCATCAACTGTTCCGTCGAAGATGACCATGCGAAAGCCCTCGATGCCGTGCGCTGGGAAGTGGCGACGAAGCTCGATCCGGTTCAAATTTCCTTTATCGCCGCGCCGAAAATGCGTGTCGGCGAGCCGTACATCCGCAAAGAAGATATCCCGCTGTTCGAAAAGGCGCATGCCGAGAGGGGCATGGAGGGGCTGATCAAGGCCATTCCGGATTCTTACGTCGAGGGCATGACAGCGAGCGGCACGCCGGACGAGGTGAAAAAGCGGGTGCAGCAGTACCGCGATGCCGGCGTCAAAATCCCGCTGTTACGGCCCGCGGCAGCGCATCAAACGCAGCGCCTGCTGGATCTCTTCGCGCAAAAGTAGTTTCGGGTTTCGGGTCTCGGGTCTCGGGTATGGCACGAGACTCGAAACACGGGACGCGAGACCGATTTAAATCTATGTACCGAGTCGGCATTGATATCGGTGGCACCTTCACCGACATGCTTTGGGTCGGCGAGGATGGCGCTGCAATCATCGGCAAAAGCCTGACCACGCCGGATGATCCCAGCCTGGCCGTGGAGAATGCGCTGAAACCTGTCCTGGAAAATGGCCGCGTCGAACGGGACGAGCGCGGCACCCTGATTCATGGCACGACATTGGTCACCAATTCGCTGATCGAGCGCAAGGGCTCGCGCACGGCGCTCTTGACGACGGCAGGTTTTCGCGATGCGGTCGAAATCGGCCGCGAACATCGCTACGAATTGTACGATCTCAACCTGGATCTGCCAAAAACCCTGGTGCCGCGCCATCTCCGCTTCGACGTTCCGGAACGGATGGCTGCCGATGGTACGGTGCTCCAACCTCTGGACGAAGGTTTCGTTCGCCGTTTGGTCGGCGAGCTGCGCGATAAAGGCATCGAGGCGATCGCCGTCTCGTATCTCCATAGCTTTCGCAATCCCGCGCACGAGCGGCGCACGGCGGAAATCATCGCTCAAGTGGCGCCGCGGATCCGCGTCTCGATCAGCTCGGAAGTGGTCGCCGAGATTCGCGAGTTTCAACGCACGAGCACAACGCTTGCCAATGTCTACGTGCGGGAGCGGGTTGCCAATTATCTTGAACGATTGCAACAGCGCTTGGATAAGATCGGTTTTGCCGGTAGTTTTTTCGTCATGCTCTCGAGCGGCGGCATCGCCACCCGCGAGACGTCGGCGCGATTTCCGGTGCGCCTTCTCGAATCCGGTCCCGCCGCCGGCGCGCTGGCCGCGGCGCAAGCCGGAA
>DASTOD010000777.1:0-15710 GCA_035762645.1 Binatia bacterium
GGCCCCTCGGGGGCGCGTCACCGAGGGGCCTGTTTTTTTTATTCCTCGCACTCGTGCAAGGATTCTTCCCATCGTCATGCAACAAACAACCGCTGGTCTGCTGACGGATCACTATCCACCCGAATCAGCCAAATTCAAGGCTCCCCTCATGCTGGTGCATGGGCTCTGGTCTACGAGCCGGTGCTGGCACAGATGGGCGACTCATTTTTGTAATTTGGGCTGGCACTGCCTGGCGGTCAATCTGCGCGGACGGTCCGGTCAAAACCCATTCGAGGATCTCAGACGCCTGACCTTCGACAGCTGTGTAGAAGACCTCAGAACAATCATGAAAAGCGCCGCCTTTCCACCTGTCGTGCTGGGGCTGAACCTGGGCGCCGCCGTCGTACTCAAGGCGGCGGAAACCACCAAAGCGGCCGCGCTCGTTCTGGTCTCGCCCGCTCCGCTGGGCGCCCTCGAGGCCGCGCGGTCGCGACCGCGGCGGCTCCTGCGATTGAAATATCTTCCGCTCATTTACCTGCGCCGGCCGTTTCGCATCGACGAAAAGGATTTCACGGCTTATTTTCTGACCGGGCTGGCAAAAGGCCTCCAGCAGGAAATTTTCCAGCGCACCGTGCCCGATTCCAGTTTTTTAGTGCGGGAATTTCTTGCGCCGAGCACCAGCCTTAACCGGGATTCCCTCACCTGTCCGATTTTGACTTTAGCAGGCGAAGCGGATCAGATTTGCCCCGCGGCGGCTACTCGCGACCTAGCGGTCTGGCTGGGCGCGGATTGGAAAGAGTATGCCGCACAGGGTCACTGGCTGCTGGAACAGGACAGCGAGGCGATTGTACGGGATATCCACCGATGGCTGGTGCAAAAACTGGGCGATGAGATCCTCTTGGCCGACGTCGTGTAGGGGCGACCGGCCGGTCGCCCCTAGCGCGGTCCGAGTGTTGCGTCGTGGGACTGAGTTCGGTAGATTCAAGTTCTCATGTTTAGCCGTTATAGACTGCTGCTATTATCGCTGATCATCGTGCTGGCCGGCAGCGCTTGGCCCGCCTGGGCGCAGTCAAAAATAAATTATAAGGTTATTTCCAATCTCGACGCGATGAAGGACAACGCCCCGACGCCGGACTTTAGCCTGCCGACTCCTGATGGAAAGAAAATTGCGCTGAAAGATTTCCGCGGCAAAGTCGTTTTCTTGAACTTCTGGGCAAGCTGGTGCGTTCCTTGCCGCGAAGAGATGCCCGACATGGAGCGCCTCTATCAGGAGTTCAAAGATAAGAACTTCGTCGTCTTCGCCGTCAATGTCAAAGATCGTAGGCAAGACGCGATTAATTTTGTTAAAGAACTCAAGCTGACCTATCCGATCGCTCTAGACCCCGAAGGACAAGTGGGACTGCTCTACGGCGCCTGGGGCCTGCCGACAACCTATTTAATCGGGCCAAAAGGCGAAGGGTTGGCGCGCGCCTGGGGCCCGGCGGAATGGTACAGCCCGCCGGCGCGAAATCTGATTAAAGAGCTTGTCGACGGCAAAAGATGACGGACATCAACGTTTTCGTTGCCTTTGCCGCGGGAATCTTTTCTTTTTTATCCCCTTGCGTGCTGCCTTTGATTCCTTCTTATCTATCCTTCGTGTCGGGTGTTTCCCTGGAAGAGATGCGCGGCGATCATGGCTTAAACCGCGTGCGTTTGCGAGTCGCCCTGAATTCGCTGGCTTTCATCATCGGCTTTTCGCTGGTCTTCGTTTCCCTGGGTGTCTCGGCGAGCTTTCTGGGCAGCCTGTTCTTGGGCTACCGTAACTCCATTCGCGTGGTGGGCGGGTTATTTATTTTGTTGGTCGGGCTTTACCTCATCGGTGTTTTCAAGATCCCGGCGCTGGAGCGCTACCTTCAGTTTAATCTGAAAGACAAGCCCGCGGGATATCTCGGCTCCGTCTTGGTAGGAATTACCTTCGCGGTAGCCTGGACACCTTGTGTCGGACCCATTTTGGGAGCCATTCTCGCGCTCGCGGGAACATCGGGAGAAATCAGCAGGGGCATTCTCCTTCTTTCCACCTATGCCGCGGGATTGGCTCTGCCGTTTTTTCTCAGCGCAGTCGCGATCAACTCTTTCTTTCAATTGTCGCAAGTATTCCGTCGTTACCTTCAGGCCGTTCACGTCACGGGAGGCGTTTTGTTGGTTATCGTCGGCCTTCTTTTGCTTACCGATACCATGACCCTTGTCAATATTTATGCCCTTCGCCTGACCCCTGATTGGTTGCTCAAGCGGCTCTAGTTAAAAGCCGTCAGGGTTAGGCGTCACGGCCAACGGATACTGGATCAGAATGGCGTCAAATAGGATGGAAGAACAGGTTCGGCTCATATTGAAAGCCCTGGGCGAAGATCCCGACCGCGAGGGGCTCGTCAAAACACCTCAGCGGGTTGTCCAGGCGCTGACGTTTTTGACTCAAGGCTACAAAACGGATCCCGAAAAGATCATCAACGATGCCCTCTTCACCGAAGATTATGAGGAAATGATCGTACAAAAGGATATCGACTTCTATTCCCTTTGCGAGCATCACTTGCTTCCTTTCTTTGGCAAAGCCCATCTTGCCTATATCCCGCATCACAAGATTGTTGGAATCTCGAAGCTCGCTCGTCTGGTAGACGTGTACGCCCGGCGCCTGCAGGTTCAGGAACGGCTGACGAATCAGATTGCCAACACCATTATGGAAAAACTCACCCCGTTGGGGGTAGCGGTGGTCATTGAGGCCGAACACCTGTGCATGAGGATGCGCGGCGTAGAGAAGCAGAACTCGTTGATCATCACGAGCACTCTGCTGGGAGCGTTTCGCACGCGTCAGGAAACGCGCAACGAGTTTATGAATCTGATCCGGCCAAGAAGCTGAAAACGATGATACCGACCACTCTTAGAGACGCCAGCGTAGAAAGCATTAAGACGGATCTCCTCGTCGTGCCGGTCCAGGAAAAGAACCTGGAGGAACCTGTGCTGCGCTCGTTGGACCGGCGCCTTCGCGGGAAGCTGCGAGAGCACATCCGGTTAGGCAAATTTACCGGCGCCGAAGGCAGCACGTTGCTCTATCCGACCACGGGTATGCTAGCCTCGGCTCATCTGTTGCTGGTCGGAATGGGGGATCGAAGAGAACTCGAAATCGACACCTGGAGAAAGGCGGCGGCACGGGCGAAACGAGAAGCCTCCGCCGTAAGCGCTCAGCAGATCGCTTGCTGGTTCGCGCCCGCCAAAGATGCGGACAAGGCGGCGGGCGCTATCGTCGAGGGAATGGGGCTTGCTTCTTATCAGTTCAACAAGTATCGCTCCAACTCCAAACCAGCGATGGAGGTCAAGAACCTCACGTTGTTCAAGCCTGGGCTCAAACCAACTGCGGCGATCAGGCAATCCATCGATGAAGCCCAAGCGATCCTTCCGGGCGTGTTCCTGGCACGCGACCTTGTCAACGAGCCGCCATCGATCACCACCGCCCGCTTTCTGGGATTACAGGCCCAGCGGCATTGTCGCGGGCGAGGCTTGTCGGTTGAAGTTTGGGGCAAAAACAAGATCACCGCGATGAATCTGGCCGGGCTGTTGGCGGTCAACCGGGGTAGCCTCGAGGAGCCGAGGTTTATCAAGATTCATTACAAGCGGGCGGGCAAGACACGGAAGAAAATTGCCCTGATCGGCAAAGGGATAACGTTTGATTCGGGTGGATTGTCTTTGAAGCCGGCGAAGTCGATGGAGACTATGAAACTCGATATGTCGGGCGGCGCGGCCATCATCGGCGCCATGAGCCGGCTGCCGCATCTCGACCTCGACCTGGAAGTGACCGGCTATATCCCGACGACGGATAATCTCCCCGGCGGCAATGCGCAAAAGCCCGGCGATGTGATCCGCTATCTGAACGGCAAGACCATCGAGGTTCTCAACACCGATGCCGAAGGCCGTCTGATTCTGGCGGATGCTCTCGCCCTCGCTGCCAAAGAAAACCCGGACACGATGATCAACTTGGCGACATTGACCGGCGCTTGCGTGGTCGCCCTGGGAGGCGAAGTCGCCGGCCTCTTTAGCAATCATCGTCCTCTTGCGGATCACCTGATGCAATGCGCGCGCGAAACGGGTGAAAAGCTCTGGCCGTTGCCGCTGGTTAAAGAATATCGCGACGAGATCAAGAGCAGCATAGCCGACATGAAAAATATCGGCGGCTCGCAGGGTGGCGCGATCATCGCGGCGTTGATTCTCCAAGAATTCGTGAATGAAATTCCATGGGCGCACTTGGATATCGCCGGTCCCGCATTTGCCGAGAAGGACACCGCCCTGTGCCCTAAAGGCGGGACGGGATTTGGCGTGCGCACTCTACTGCGCTTTCTCTCAACCGTTTAGGCAGGCCGTTGAAAAAGGCTCATTTGCCGATTGCCCTGAGCAAGTCGAAGGGTGCGCTCGATCGCCTCGGTTTACAGTTGGCTTATAGCGTATGGCTTATGGCGTATGGTTCGAATCTATATGCCATAAGCTATTAGCCATATGCTACTTTCGCAACTGAATCTTTTTGAACGGCCTGCAAAGAGAATTTTTCAATAACTTTGATGCCTTGACAAACCCGAGACTCGAGACCCGAGACCCGAAACAGCGACAGCGATCGACCAGGAGGCTTGTAAGATGGCAAAAATTACTGAAGTAGGAGACGGTAACTTTGAGACCGAAGTGATTCAATCGGCATTGCCCGTGCTGGTAGATTTTTGGGCGCCGTGGTGCGGACCCTGTAAGTCCATCGCTCCGATAGTCGAGGAACTGGCGGGCGAGTACGAAGGGCGGCTCAAAATTGCCAAGCTCAACGTGGACGATCATCCCGCTACAGCTTCCCGCTACGGCATTCGCGGCATTCCCAACCTGATTATCCTGAAGGCGGGGATGGTCAGGGAGCAAATTATTGGCGCAGTCCCGAAGTCTCGCCTGGTGAGCGCGATCGAAAAAGCCCTACAGTAGCTGGCATATGGCTGATAGCCTATGGCATATAGTTCGGACCATACGCCATAAGCCATACACTATACGCCAGCTGTGTCGAAGGATGAGGCTTTTTCACCAGCCTGCTAGAAGATGTAGCGGCGCATGCTCACATTGATCACAACGCCGAGAGCGAACATCATGGAGGCAAGCGACGAACCACCGTAGCTGACCATGGGCAGCGGCACGCCGACCACGGGCAGGACTCCCGAGACCATGGCGACATTGATGATTACGTGCCAAAAAAATATCGCGACAACGCCGAATATCAACAGGCCGCCAAAGCGGTCTTTGGCGCGTTGGATGAGTCCGAGGCAATAGGCGATCAGAACAAAGTAGAGCAGCAATAACGCCAGACATCCGGCAAAGCCCCATTCCTCGGAAAAAACCGAAAAGATAAAATCTGTGTGCTGGGCCGGCAGAAAATCCAACCGGTTTTGGGTGCCGTCGAGATAGCCTTTACCGAAAAGCCTGCCGGAGCCGATGGCGATTTTCGATTGAATCACATGGTATCCGGCGCCGAGCGGGTCTCGATCCGGATCCAGAAAAGTCATAATGCGCTGACGCTGGTAAGCTTTCAAGAAATGCCAGCCGACTGGGAGAAAGGCGAGGCCGGCGCCCACCAGCCAGAGAAAAGATCGCAATCGAAGGCCGCCCATCAAAACCATGCTTATAAATACGATCCCCAGGATAATGGCCGTCCCCAGATCCGGCTGTATCAGAGTGAGCACGATCAAAGGCATCGCAAGCGCAAACGGAACCCAGAGATCCCGCAGGTAGTAGCCTCGCGACGGTTCGGCATCCTGAAAGTACTTGGCCATCAACAAGACGATGGCGATCTTCGCGGGTTCCGACGGCTGCAGCCGAAACAGGCCGAGGTTGATCCAGCGCTGAGAGCCGCCGCCGGAATGGCCGATGAACATTACCAACACCAGAAGACAAAGCATCACGGCATAAAAGGGATAGGCCAGGCGGTCAATATAATGATAGTCAAAAGCGATGGCCGTAAACATGGCGATCAGCCCAAGCCCAAACCATATCAGCTGCCGCGTCGGCAAGCCTCCCGCGTGCTTTTGGGTAACATCGTAATTGGCGCTGTAAATAGTGGCGATGCCGATGACAACTAACGCCACCGCAAGCAGAAAAAGCGTCCAATCGAAGTGCGAGATGAGGCGGCGGTCAATCTGCACGGCTGGCTCCTTCAACATGCGCGTGCTGCTGCGTTGATGGCGGGCTCTGCAGCTCGATAAACTTCTCGATCACTTTTTTTGCCAGCGGCGCGGCGGCTGAGCCCCCATGGCCGCCATGCTCGACCAGTACGGCGATGGCAATCTGCGGGTTTTGGGCCGGCGCATAGGCAACAAACCAGGCATGGTCGCGTTGGAAGTAGGCGAGCTGCTCGCTCTTGAGATAGGCGCCTTTCATCTCTACGACTTGCGCCGTCCCCGTCTTGCCGGCGATTTCAACAATTTTGGACCTCGCAGCACCGCCCGTCCCGCCGCCGCCCTGGACTACATCCGCCAGCGCGGCGCGTACGCGCGCCAGCGTGGCAGGCTTCAGATCGATCTTGTGAATGACTTCCGGCTCGTACTCGCGAATCGTCGCGCCCTCCACGGTCTCGACTTTGCGCACGATTTGCGGTCGATAGAGCGTGCCGCCGTTGGCCAGCGCGGCCATCATGCTGGCTAATTGCAGCGGCGTCACGGTCAGATAGCCCTGGCCGATCGCCACCGAAACGGTTTCACCCGGAAACCACGGCTGGCGGAATCTTTTCCTTTTCCATTCGGTGTCGGGGACCAAGCCGCTCCTCTCGTCGTCCAGGGAAATGCCGGTTTTTTCACCCAGTCCAAATGCCCGCGACCATTTGGCGATCCGATCGATGCCAAGACGCGGCCCCAGTTGATAAAAGTAAACGTCGCAAGATTCGACAAGGGCCTTGTGTAAATCCACCGACCCGTGGCCTTCTTTTTTCCAGTCCCGGAAGGCGCGATTGCCGAAATAATAAAATCCCGGGTCCGAAATCCGGCTCTCAGGCTGCAGCACGCCCTCTTCCAAGCCGGCAATAGCCATAATGACCTTGAACGTCGAACCGGGGGGGTACTGGCCTTGAGTCGCTCGGTTGCTCAGCGGCCGCAGGCGGTCCTTGATCAGCGCGCGCCATTCGTCGCCTTTGATCCCTCGGGCAAAAGCATTCGGATCGAAGGCGGGCGTGCTGGCCATCGCCAGAACGGCGCCGGTGCGCACATCGAGTGCTACGATGGTTCCTTCCTTACCGTCGAGCGCCTGAAAGGCAGTCGCTTGAAGTTGCCGATCCAAAGTGACGTGAACCGTGTAACCAGGAACATCGGTCACCTGATGCAGCACTCGCATCCGCCGCCCCAAAGCATCGACCTCGACTTGTTGGCCGCCGCTTTGGCCGCGCAGTACTTCTTCCCATTTCCGCTCCAACCCGTAGTGGCCGACCTCGTCGCCCAATGCATAACCCTGCTCTTTCAGCGACTTCAATTGCCGCGGCCCGATCTCGCCCAGATAGCCCAGCACATGCGCAGCCATCGGGCCGTCCTCGTAGTTGCGCCGAGGGCGGGCGCGAAGGCTGACCCCGGGCAAATCCAATTGATGGCTCTCGACCGCCACGACTGTCTCCCAGTCCACGTCCCGGCCCAAAAGTACCTCTTCAAAGGCTGGCCTCGCTTTATTGTCTTCCAGGAGAGCCAAAAGTTCCTTCGCATTGCGCCCTAAATAATGGGCCAACAAGCGCAGCGTGCCCCGGGGATCCTGCGAATCCTCGGGAATAAAGATCAGGTCGAAAGAAGGCCGGCTGTCAACCAGCAATTGTCGCTGGCGGTCGAGAATCATGCCTCGGGTGCCCGGAATCCGTTTGATGCGAACTCGATTATTTTCCGACAAATAGGTGTGGCGTTCGCCCTGGATGATTTGCAGATCGACCAATCGCGCGATCAAGGCCAAAAAAACAACCGCAAGGAGAGCGTAGAGGAGGCGGGTTCGTACGCGGAGTTCCGGCGCGCCGTCTTGTCTGTTGATACCGGTCAAGGCGGCCACCGTTTACTGCGCGGGCGCGCCGACTTGTTCGATATAGTTTTGCCCGCGACGCAATAAGGCAAATACCAACGGCGCCAGCGCTGCGGCCACTAGAGCCTCCAGTACAATATTGCGCAGGGCACCGGCCCAAAACCCTTCGGTACTCAGGAAAACCGTCCAGACCAACACCAACGCCATCCCTTTCACCAACGACGCCAGCAGCACCACGATGGCGCTGACGATGGGATGGTGAATCCAGATGGAGCGGGATGTCAGGTATACGGCCAGAAAAACCACGGACAGGGCAAAAGCATTGATGCCCAGAATCCGGCTGGAAACCGCGTCTACGGAATAGCCGAGCACAAATGTGCCCACCACGGCGCCGACGGTGGGATAGTGCAGCCCCCAATAGACACACAGCACGAGAACGAGATCCGGCACGATCGAACCCAACGGCAAGAGATGGAGAAAAGTGGTTTGCAAAAGAACCAGTAAAATTCCCACGCCAAAAAACACCAACGACAGTCTCATTGGAAAATGGCTCTCCGCGGCGCCTGCTTCCTACCTTTTCGCCTGACTTTCATCGGCATTGACGACCAGCACTTCCTCGGTCCGCGAGGAAACTACCGCGGGGAGGACCTCGATCAGCTGAAACAGCCCCAAATGCTGTTTTTGCACCTTTGTTACGCTGCCTACCAGCAAGCCTTTGGGAAAAACTCCGTCCACGCCCGAGGTGATGAGTCGGTCGCCTTCCTGTATGTCTTCGCTGCGCTTGACGTATTTCAGGATAGTGCCGCTATCCAGCGAACCAGAGACAATACCGCGCGTTCTCGTCCGCTGCACGAGTACGTCGACGCCGCTATTGGGGTCGGTTAGGAGCAGGACCTTAGCGCTGTGTTCGCTTACCGCAATCACTTGCCCTAGCACTCCCAGCGGGGTGACGACAGCCATGCCTTTGCGCACGCCGGCCGCGCTGCCCTTATCCAATAGGCAGCTTTGAAACCAACTGCTCGCACTGTTGCCGATGATGGTCGCGGTCACCGAACCAGAGGGTAGTTGCGAACGGAAATCCAAAAGTTCCTGTAATCGCTGGTTGGTCGCCTCGGCCTCTAAAAGTCGATTTCTCTCCACCTCCAGGTCCTGAATGCGTTTTCTGAGCCGCTCGTTTTCAGACCTGAAGCTCGCCGCTGTCGCAAAATTTTTTTCCATGTCTCGCGCCCACCCGGTGACCGACTGCGCCCCGACTTGAAAAGGACGTAAAAGCCACAGCAAAGGAGGCCCAAGAGGATCGTTCTTGAGTTGTCCTCGCGCGCCCGCCGTGAGCATATAAAGGGATACCAGGAGACAGAAAAAGGAAGTCAGGAGAACTTGGTTCTTTCGAACAAACGCGAGCATGAAAGGCTCAGTCGCAAACAACGAGCAGGATGCCCGCTGGGTTCACCCTACCTAATGGACCGCCACCTCCCGCAGCAGCGAGATTTCATCCAATGCTTTCCCGGCGCCCATTACGACGGCGGTCAAGGGATCATCCGCCATCATTACAGGCAAACCCGTTTCCTCGCGGATTAAAATATCGAGATTTCTGAGCAGCGAACCGCCGCCGGCGAGCACGATGCCGCGATCGACGATGTCTGAGGCCAGTTCGGGCGGAGTGCGCTCCAATGAAAGCCGGACCGCCTCGACAATCTGGTTGATGGGTTCGAGCAGCGAATCGCGAATTTCCTCGTCCGTAATGACAACGGTTTTCGGCACGCCCGCGACCAGATCCCGGCCCTTGATCTCCATGGTCTGAACCTCGTCGCTTGGATAGGCGGAGCCGATGGTGATTTTTATCAGCTCGGCGGTCCGTTCGCCGACCAGAAGGTTGTATTTTCGTTTGATGAACTGCGCAATCGCTTCGTCCATTTTGTCCCCGCCGACGCGAACCGAGCGGGAGAAAACGATTCCAGAAAGCGAAATAACGGCGACTTCAGTGGTACCGCCGCCGATGTCGACGATCATGTTGCCCGTCGGCTCTGTGATCGGCAGGCCCGCCCCGATCGCCGCAGCCATTGGCTCCTCGATAAGATACACCTCTCGGGCGCCGGCTGACTCGGCCGACTCCCTCACGGCGCGCTTTTCGACCTCTGTGATGCCGAAGGGCACTCCGACGATGATCCGCGGCCGCACCAGCGTGCGCCGGTTGTGGACCTTTTGAATAAAGTAACGCAGCATCGCCTCGGTGATCTCAAAGTCGGCGATGACGCCGTCTTTCAATGGCCGTATCGCTACAATGCTGCCCGGCGTTCGGCCGAGCATCCTCTTCGCTTCCGCGCCGACGGCAAGCACCTTCTTGCCTACCCGCTCGTTTCGCTGTTGCACCGCCACAACCGAAGGTTCGTTGCATACGATACCTTGGTTTTTGACATAGATAAGGGTGTTGGCGGTCCCAAGATCGATGGCAAGATCGTTGGAAAAAACGCCAAAAAGGGCATCGAACATTCCAGAACTCCTTAATTTAGCGCGGAAAAAAAATTGAGCTTAGCAAAAATACCAGATTTGGTCTTGGCAAACAACAAAAAATACGAGGGAAACGCCCACGTGGGCTCGCGCAATGTCTCGGGTCTTGAGTCTCGGGTTTCGGGTTCAACTCGCAACCCGAGACCCGAAACGCGGAAACCGCGACAAAGGCGCCGCCTTTCGAGCTGGAGCCCACGCGTTGCAATACCGTGGCCGCTTCCTTATGATAAAAGATCGTTTCGGCGTCCGGTTTGAAAGGATCTTTTTACTCATGCTCGATTTTTTGCGCAAACGGAAGCGATCTTGGATTATCACGATCCTTCTTGGACTTATCATCATCGTCTTCATCGCGTTCTATGGTGGAAGCAAGTACCAGGACCCCGGGGTGCAGGACATCGCCCAAGTCAATGACGAGGTAATCAGCCAGCAAGAATTTGCCCTGCACTACCAGAGAGCCTTGGAGCGCTATCGAGAGCTATTCAAGGGTTCGCTCACGCCGGAAATGCTCAAGGGCCTGAACCTTAAGGGGGCCCTGCTCGAGGAGCTTATTCGCAAATCGCTGGCGCTTCAGGAGGCCCGCCGGCTAGGCCTTGCGGCCGGCGACGAAGAACTGGTTCAACATATCGCGCAAACGCCGGAATTTCAGGTCAACGGCCGATTCAACAAGGAGCGTTATCTCCAACTGCTCCGGTTGAATAGAATGTCGCCGGCCCAGTTCGAACAAGAGCAACGAGAGCAGCTGACCCTACGGCGACTCTACAGCGTCATTCTCGACTCCGTCCGCGTCAACGAGACCGAGGTTCGCGATCGGTATCGTCTGGAGCAGGAAAAAATCAATTTGCAATTTGTCCGCTTGCCGCTGGGCCAGTTTGCCGCCGAAGCCAAGGTCACCGAGGAAGATGTCCAAAAGTTTTACGAGCGCAACAAAGACACCCTAAAGGAGCCGTTGAAAGTCCGAGTCGAGTACCTTTCCTATCCCTTCGAGCCAGTCGCATCCTCGATCCAGGTCGACGAGAAGGAAATTCAGGATTATTACCAAGCGAATCGAGAGGCCAAATACCACAAGCCGAAGCAGGCCAAGCTGCGCTACATCCACGTGCGGCTCGCGCCGGGAGCTGATGCCAAACAACAGCAGGAGGCGCGGGCGCGGGCCGATCGAATCCTCAAGGAGGCGAGAACGGGAAAAGATTTCGCCCAATTAGCCAAGAAGGACTCGGACGATCCATCATCGGCTCAGGGTGGGGACATCGGTTGGATGGCGCAAGGCCAGTTGCCCCCGCCCCTTGACAAAGTCGTCTTCAGCTTGGCAAAGGGCCAGATCACTGACGTCATTGAAAACGCCGGAGGGTTTCAAATCGTCAAGGTCGAAGACCTCAAAGAAGCGCACACAGAGAGCCTCAAAGAAGCCACTCCCGATATCACGCGCGCTCTCAAGATCGAAAAAGCCAAAGCGGAAGCCGCCAAAACGGCCGATCGCGGCAGAGAAAAGGCGCTCACCGGCGCCGAATTCGGTAAGCTGGCCGAAGAAAGCGGCGCGCCCGTCAACGTGACGGGCTGGTTCAGCAGCGGCGAATTGCTTCCTGAAATCGGACAGAACCAAGAGTTCTATAAAAGTGCCTTTGCTCTAAGCCCGAAGGAAGTCAGCCCCGTAATCGCAGGGAACAAGGCGTATTACCTGCTGCGAATCAAAGAGCGTAAAGAGGCCACTGTTCCGCCGCTCGACGCCATCCGGTCGGATGTTGAAAGGCGAGTGAGAGAATCCAAGGCGCGCGAGCTGCTGTCGCAAAAGGCGAACGCCCTCCTGGATCAACTCAAGAAAGAGAAAGATTTGGCGAGGGTCGCCGGGCAGCACGGAGTAAAGCTGGAAGAAACAGGTTGGTTTCTGCGCAACGCGCCGGAGCTGCCGAAGATCGGCCAAATCCCGGAATTGAAAGCAGGAGGACTAACCTTGTCCGCACAGAAGCCCTTCCCCGAAAGAATCGTCATCCAAAAGGATGCGGCGTTGATCTTCGCCTTTAAGGACAGGCAAGAGGCGGATATGAAGAAATTCGAAAATGAAAAAGATGCTTTGGTAAAGCAAACTCTCGCTGAAAGTCGCCAACAAGTTCTCGAGAAGTTCATGGACCATCTTAAAGCCAAAGCCGCCATCCAAGTCCACGCTTCCGCGCTGGAGGAAAGTTAGGCCTCAAGGCCGGTTTCGGGTCTCGAGTCTCGCGTTTCGCGTTGGGGAGAGGCCCACCCGAGACTCTAGACTCGACTCGAGACAGACTTTAAGAAACCCCGTGCAGATCGTCTTGCTTCGTCACGGCGCCACCGATTGGAATCTGCAGGGCCGCTGCCAGGGTTCTTCCGATCTGGAGCTAAACGAGTCCGGCGTGCGTCAGGCCAAAGAGATCGCCTCGCTCCTGGGCAAGGAACCGATTCAAGCGATTTACTCGAGCAGCCTGAGGCGGGCGCGACAAACCGCGGACGTGGTGAGCCAACCCCACCGCCTCCCGGTCGCGGTCGAGGACGACGTCCGTGAATTGGATCACGGCATGCTTGAAGGACTGACTTTTACAGAAATCAAGGATAAATATCCGGAGTTCATTAAGCGATGGCGCAGCGAACCAGCCGAAATACGAGTTCCGGGCGGCGAGAGACTTGTCGACGTCGCGCAAAGGGCCTGGGATGGTTTGAACCGCATCATCAGCCGGCACGAGCATCAAGCAACCGTGGTCGTCGTCAGCCATAATTTTCCGATTCTCGGCATCATTTGCCGCATCACCGGAACTCATCTTAACCATTACCGTTCCTTTCATCTCGACCCGGGAGGGGTGACGCGGTTAACCTATGATGTCGCCAACGATTGGCAAGTCACACACGTTAATAACCAACTGTATGCGCCTGGAGAGATAACTCGTTCACCGTTGGAGACCCGCTGATTTCCGACCTCCGATTTCTGATCTCTGACTTCCGATCTCCGGTCCCGCTCCTTACCCGCTAACGCCTTACCCCTGACGGTTTTTAGCATAGCGGCCGATAATCAAGAAAAGAAAACCCAGCGATAAGTAGCAGACGAAGAACTCGGGCGCGGCGAGGAGTCCAAAGCGACTGGTAACGCCTCCAGGTGTGAGCTCGTAAGCGTGAATAATCCCGGCGGCGGAGAACAAAGCGGCAACAACCGACCACACGCCGGCTCTCACAAATTGCCTTTCAATCAGAGCCACGCCAATAGCCGAAAGAATCATGGAGCTAAAAATAAACCCTCGTTCCAGGGAGATCAGCCCCTGAATCGCTAGACTCTGAGCAAAGGGCGCCAACCCGACATCGAAGAGTGATTTTCCCGCCGCTCGCACGCCCGTATCGACCATCAAAAGGCCCCACGCCGCCAGCGCGGGTATGAGGCCGAGCGCCACGGCGGGCGCATGTTCTTTCGGGGTCTCCTGAAACGACTGGGCGACGATAATGATGCCGATATAGAGGAGAATTCCGATTCCCGCTTCGAGAGGAATCAGGCTGAGCACGCCTTGAATCGTGCCGGTGAGGCAAAGAAACCCGATGAACAAACCATTCAACGCCGAATATCCTGATCGCGCGCCGAGCCGCTTCCAGCCCGGATGGCCGATGTAGATCGTCGTCGGAAAGACGCTGCCAAACAGGGCCGCAACGACGGAGCCGATCCCGTTGGCCATGAGCGACGGAAAAGTCCGGTAGCGGTCTCCCGCCGCTTCCGCGCTCTCGATGTTCTGCAGAGAACCGACGACATTGAAAATGCCCATAGGAAAAATGACCGAGAAGTAATTCAGAAAGCTCGGGTCGACCAGCGCTTCCCAAAGCGCGCCGCCCGTGTACGTCGGAGCCGCCACCGAAAAACTCACTGCGGGCTTTCCGCTGGTGGCGCCGAAGAGCCAGCCCAAGACGGTTCCGACGATGATGGCCACCATGCCGCCGGGTAGGCCAAGAGGCAGCCTTTGGTGCGAGAAGTACGCGATGAAAATAATCGCCATCGGCACCATGGCGACCAAGGGTTGGGCGAAAATTTTGAAAGTGAAATCCATCGAGATGAAGGTGATGGCGATGCCGCCCAAAGCAGAGAGCAGCGCCGCGCGCGGCGTCGCGCGGCGCACCGTTTCGGCGATAAAAGCGCCGGCAATCTCGATGACGCCATTCAGAAAGCAAGCGACCAGCCCGACCTTCCACGCCCAAATCGGATCTTTGGTTTCCTGGACGATCGGCAGCATGATAAAGAAAACAAACGCAAAGAGACTTACGGTGTTGATGCCGTAGGGCAAAGCGGTGACGTCTTCCCGGCCGGTTTGGCGCGCGAGCCGGCGCGCCTGCCAGGCATAAAAAAAATTTCCCACGAGGATCGAAATCGCGGCACCCGGCAAGATCCGTCCAAAAATATAGCTATCGGGCAAGCCGATCAGTTCGCGGCAGAAGCCGACGATGAGTATCAGCTGGATCAGATTATCGATCATAAGACCGAAAAAGCCGTCCAGATCTTTTCGCACAAACCACGGAGGGTTGAACGACGGTTGGGGCATCGGCTTAAAATTCCTCGTTTTGAATTCGGGAGAATTTAGCCGCCCGTGCCGTTTTCTGTCAAACAGGCCGCGCGGGGGTTCTGATCAGAGTATGGCTTGAAACTCCGCAGCGGCAACGGTAAAAGTGAATTGGATGCCCACCGCGCTCCTCTACAAAGACTTGGCGTGCATGGAATTTCTTCCCTCCGAAGCGCTCCAGGAAAACATCGTGGAGCTGAAACAGCGCGAGCCCCAGCCGAACATTTTGCTCTTTGTGGAGCATCCGCATGTCTACACTCTGGGACGCGGCGGCAAGGAATCGAACGTGCTGAACCGCTCGGACGTGCCGGTCTATCGTACGAGCCGGGGCGGCGACGTGACTTATCACGGCCCGGGGCAACTTGTGGCTTATCCCATCATCGATTTGCGCTCAAAGCTGCGTAAAGCCGTTCATCGCTACCTGAGAAATCTCGAGATGGCGGCGATTCATACGCTCGGCGACTTTGGCCTCGAAGCGATTCGCCGTCCGCCCTACACCGGCATCTGGATCGGCGACAAGAAGATCGCCGCAATCGGCGTGGCGGTGCGGCGGGGTATTACGTTTCACGGCATCGCGCTCAACGTGAACACCGACCTCGGCTATTTCGAGCGGATCATTCCGTGCGGCCTCCCCTGGGCCGACGTCAC
>DASTOD010000778.1:0-21584 GCA_035762645.1 Binatia bacterium
TTATGGGCGACGACGCTTCCTAGTGGGAATCACCCGAAGCCGGTACGCCCACTCCCCAAAGTGATCATAGGTTTCCACAGAAATCTTCCGACTCTCTCCAGCCACCTCCATCGCCAGCACGCCTCGATCATGTCGTCCCAAGCGTGCCGCACCTACAATGAACCAAGTAATCCGATTTCCCTCCACACTGCTGACCACCTTGCCGAGTCCAGTGTTACCCACGATCCAACACACCTCTAAGCCCTCCGCTACTGGCCCAGCGACACAGAATCAACATCGCCAGCCAGGGCGCGCTCCACGATATCTTGAAGGAGTTCCGGCGGCCGAACTTCAGTGTGAATGTTTCGCGAACTCATGTTGACGATATTCGAGCGGTTTCGTTCTTGTAAGATCGAAAAGATAAAACGCGGACGTTCGGCAGTATACCTACTCAACCCAATCGTTAGCCGATGGCCACAGTACGAACATGACCGTAGTTGAGAATTTTGTCATCAGCCGTCGCTACCGGACAGTCATGAATACGCGCGGTGGCAACGACAATTTGGTCCGCCGGGTCCTTATGGAATGGCTGCGGCAGGCGAGTCGCACGCTTTATCCCATCGGCTGGATACGGAAGAGCAAACCTCCACCACGATAGCGAGAGTGAGGTCAAGCAACCGGACGCCAGGGTAGGCAAGGGCCACGCCAAGCCACTCGGCCACGTCGCGCGGAAGCTTCAGGCGCCCGTATTCGACCAACTTGGCAACTTCCCAGCACGAAATGATACTCACGCTCGATGCCCTCAACGGCTCGAGCATCAAGCAACTCGCGGTGCTCGTCCGAAAGGCGAGCGTCTCCGTGAACCCACCAGACCCATGCGTGGGTATCAAGCATGATCACCGCAGCGCGTCCCAGTCCTCTTCCGCTACCGGGTCAGTGGGCCGGTCGTACTCGATGGGAACGCCTCGCAGTGGAAACCCATTTGCCTGCTGATGGGTCGGCTTTCGGATGACGATCACCTCAACCCGCTCTCCCGCAGGAAATGGCAGTTTGGTGAGGTGAACCTCGCCGCGCTCGTCCACCGTGGTTTCAATTCGAACGCCGTCCATATGGTCGAGGATACTCTTGAACGCTGGATTCCTCAAGCTGGAGCTTTGCCATCCGCTCGGACGCCGTCTACGTCAATGATAATCCGACACGCAGGGCCTCTGGAGTATAAGGACCCTGCTGTTCGCGATCGGGTTCGTCATTTTGTTAGCCGTCACTGGATACCTGTGGTAGAAGTGGTTTGTGGCGCAAACGACCGAAGCTTCTCTGCCACCTCTCGGAAAAGACGGTGATCTTCCACCTGGTATTTACCGTACGACACTACGGGAGACGCTTCGGCGCTTCGGGAAAGGATCGCGGCAGCGCCTTGCGGTGGCTCAGCGGCTTGAACGAATTTATCGCCTCGCGGTTGGTACGGGCCAGTTGGCGCGGTTCGTGGTGTTCGGGTCCTTCGTCAGCGCCAACAGAGAGCCGGCTGATGTGGATGTATTCCTGCTAATGAAGGACACATTCGACATGGGAGAAGGGACTGGTGAGGCCCGAGTTCTTTTTGACCATGCGGCGGCGCAGGCGCATTTTGGAGCGAGCGTGTTCTGGCTGCGCCGTCTTGCAGCGCTCGGAGGCGAGGAGCAAGCTATCGCCGGGTGGCAGATCAAGCGCGACGGGACGCGCAGGGGCATCATCGAAATCGTGGAGGAGCAGACATGATTGCAAACGATCAGGAACTCAAGGTGACTCTAGATCGTATCGCTCGGTTTCAGGAGCAGGTTGCGCATTTGCGGCGCGTGGAAACAAACCCTGAGAACTATCATGGTGCGGTTTCGGGGTTTCTGGCGGAGATCGACCGCATGCAGCTTGACGTGCGGGAATACCTGAGCATTCACCCCGCCGAAGTGGCGTCACCAAGTTCCTCGTAGCCACGTACGGCTAACCAACGGCTTGAGATTGACGCTCCCGAAGGGGGGAGCTAATCATCTCACTCCAAGCAATGAGTCCCGATTATCCGAGAACTTCCCGCATGACTACTGCCAGGTCGCGCAGCGCGCGTCCACCATCACCCGCATAAGCTGAGCCGTGCATCGTCGCGATCGTTCGTGGCTTCAGACCCGCTAACCCCTGCAAAATCTTATCCGTGTGCCTCGTGTAAGGCATGTAGTTAGCGAAAGGACCTGCTTGATAATCGACCAGAGTCTTACGCGCTCGCTCTATCACATCGGATTCGGTTAATGGTTCTACGTTACCCATCTGGTGAAATAGGTCCGAGCAGAGCAGCGTCCCATTCGCCTCCTCAAAGAGAAGCCCCGCTTCCCAGCAATGCGGTACGTGTGGTGTTTGCAGGAAGCGGAAGCGGTATTTGCCTGTGCTGATCACTTCGCCATCAGTCATCCCCCGTGCCGGACGAAGAGCGAAATCATTGACGCTCACCAGCGCTCCGACCATGCTACAGACCGGCTGCGCCGCCTGCGCGGTTTGGAGCCACTCGTTGAGCGAGCCACATTCGTCGGCCTCGAAATGGCTGAAGCCAATCCAGCGTACGGAGGAGGGATCAATAAGGCTTGCAACCGCATCGTGCACCACTGGGAACATGGCTTTCAGGCCGGTATGAAACAGCAGTGGCTCATTATCTTTTACAATGAATTGATTGAACTGCAGGTCAATTTCGGGGACGTAAGTTGAGATGCGATATAGGTCAGGGGCAATTTCCGTAACTGGCATTAAATTTCTCCTTGAATGTAAGATGGGAACGATTCTACTCTTGAAAGCATTGATCTCAAAACTAGCAGGCTGCTGAAAAAGCCTCATATGCTTCGTTGCGCTCAATCGCCTCGGTCCAACGTACTACGTAAGTACGCCTCCGCTCGTCGATTTTTCGCGCGCCTCGCCTTTGAGAGCTTTTTGAGCAGCCTGCAATCAGACTTTTTCAGCAACCTGCTACTTTTATCTTGCAAGATGAAATCGCTCGAAATGTCGTCAAGTTATCAAAACGTGTCAATGATATTAATCCGCCGCTGGCCCGAAGATATTCAGCCAGGCGCAACGGGACTCTGCGAGCTGTTCATTTGGCGAGCTGGTCGAGCACGAGATCGACGTTTCTGGAGCCGACTTCCACCGGATTTTTTTTATAATCGCCGGTCAAGTCTCCGGCCTCGCGGGTTAATGGGTTGCCGTCTTTGTCGAGGCGGACCGAGACTAGCACTTTTCCGCTGAAAGGTGTTCCCTGGATCATGACGTTTTCAGGACCCAGTGAATAGGAGAGCGGAAAGGCCGGCCTATCGATCTTTTTTACCGCGAGCGGGGGGCCGGGAGTATCGGCGGCGCGGGCAATGATGAACAACGCCGCGTTCTGATCCACGCTTCCTTTAAGCTTGGCATCGATTGTGATTTTTCCACTGATTTGCTGAGCCGAAGAAGTTGCAGCCGCCGCTCCGGTTGCCGATTCGGGCGATTGCACGCCTGTTTGAGACATTTCCGCGAGTGCTTTCTCCACTTCGCTTCGTTCTTGACCCGGCGGCAGCAGCCCGGCCAGCTTTTCCAGCGTTTGCCGCGCGCCGGCAAAATCCTTTTTGGCTTGATACAGGGTCATCCCTTTCCCCCAAAGCGCCATCGGAAAGTTAGGCGCGCCCGCAAGCGCTTTGTCGAACGCCATCAGAGCGCCGTCGGTATGGCCCGCCTGGACGAGAATAAAACCCATATAGGCGTGGGCGTCGGGCTGATTCGGGTCCATCGCGAGCACCTTTTTAAAAGTTTCAATGGCCTTGGGCCAGTCCTGTTGCGCGAAGGCTGTCTTGCCGGCGTTCAATGATGATTGAATCTCGCTCCCTGCGCTGGTCCCCGTGAGAAAATCTCCGGTAATCGAATCTCCTTCAGATACCCGCGGCCGCAGCGAGTTCGTGAGAACTACCCCGAGCGTTACGCCAAAGATGAGCAGAAGGGCGGCGCCCGCGGCGAGCTGCCAGCGGCGAAAGCCGCGCTTATCGTTGACGCCTCCGCTCGACTGCATCACCGCGCGAATCGTCTTGGCCTTTTTTTCCGAAGCGTCGGCGGGTAATCGATCGAGTTGCTCCAGGACGGCCGCCGCCTTGAATTCGAGATCGCGGCGCAATTCGGTCAAATCGGCTGCCGACAGTTTGTCGGCTTGAAAGTCGAAATCGAGATCCTTCAAATCGGAGTAAAGCCGGGCTCGCTCCCGGAGGAGCCGAGAGCGTTGGCTGGAGTCTTCGAGATCGATGACGAGAACGTCGTCTTGCGCGGCTTCCTGACGAACGCGGGCGAGCAGGGTCGAATCGACGGCAACTCTTTCCGGTCCGGGTTTTTTCGCCGTCCAGCGGCGGATGAGAAACATTCCGAGGCTCAATCCCATGATCAATGCCGCGAACGGTACCGTCCAAACCAGGAGACTGAATCCCTGAGTGGTCGGCTTCAGAAGCACCCATTCGCCGTACTTGGAGACGAAGTAATCCTTGACTTCCTGTGGCGTTTTCCCGGCTTCGAGTTGTTCGCGGACGATGGCGCGCATCTGCTGCGCCATCTCCGAAGGCGAATCGGCTACGGAGAGGTTCTGGCAGACGACGCAGCGTAACTCGTTGGCGATGGCACGCGTTTGCTCCTCGATGTCCGGCGCGTTCGCGCCAAAAACCGTCGGTGCAACGAGAAGAAAAAGAGCGATGAGTAAACAGTGGACCATGATCTGTTAACGAACCGACTGCAACTCTCCTCTCCCTTCCTGAGCGCTCATGATCCCTTTCGCGGCCTCTTGCAATTTGCTGACGACCATCGCGGCGCGGATGCCGCCCACGTGCTTGTAGGTGATGCGTCCTTCGGGATCGATGAAGAAACTCTCGGGGATGCCCCACACGCCGTAATCGACGGCGATCTTCCCCGTGTCGTCCCTGCCGTTGGGATAGGTGACATTGAACTCCTTGAGGAAGGCTCTGGAGTTTTCTTCCGGGTCCTGTAGCGCGACGCCGATGAAAACCATGTTTTCGCCCTTGACTTGTTGCCACGCGGCCTCAAGATCCTTGGCTTCGGCACGGCACGGTATGCACCAGGAGGCCCAGAAGTTTAAAAAGACCGCTTTGCCGCGTAACTCCTCCAGCGTCATCTTGCGTCCGTCGAATAGAGTTACCGTGAACGGCGGCGCCGCTTTGGCCAGTAACGGCGAGTTAATATAACGGGAATCGCGGGTAAAACCGAACGCCAGCAGCCACAGAACCGGCGCAATGATCACCAGCGTGATGAGGAGACGGTGCCAACGCATTTCAAACTTCCTGACGGGTCATTGGTCCCAAAGGCAGTATCGATACCAGTGTCCCCAAGGCGATCACGAAGCCGCCGATCCACATCCAAACGACCAGGGGGCGGACGAGCACCTTGAGCGTTGCTCGGTTCTGATCCACTTCGCTGAAGCCGGAAAGAATCAGATAGAGGTCTTCGCCCAGGGTGCTTTGGTGCACCGCGCGGCCGATCGGTGACTGCTGGCTTGGAAAGAACTTGAGCGCGGGCGAGAGGAGGCCGACTTCCTTGCCGCCTTTAAAAACTCTGAAGTCGCCTTCGACCCGAAAGTGCGTGGGCTGCTGTTCTCCCTTGAGACCCTCGAACTGGATGAGATAGGGGTCGAGCGTCAGATGTTCCTTGAGTCCCAGCGTCGCTTCGCGCTCGCGGCTATAGGTCATCGAACCGGCGATGCCCAGGAAAATGAGCACTACGCCGAGGTGAACGACCAAACCGCCGTAACGCCGCTGGTTGCGCCGCGCCAAGGTGATCAGGCCGCGGACAATGCCTTCGCCGGCGATCCGTCGCCGAGCGCGCAAGGCGAGAGCGGTATCATAAACGATCGTGAAAACGACGAAGGCGAGCAGGGTAAAGCCGAGCAGCGGCAGGAAATCTCGAACCTTCCACGCGAACAAAACCGTTCCAAGCATTAGGGAGGCCACGACGGGCCAGAGAAAATTTCTTTTGAGATTGTCCCACGAGGCTTTCCTCCAGGCGATCATGGGACCGACGCCCATGAGAAACACGATCAAGAGAAACAGCGGCACGGTCACGGAGTTGAAGTAGGGCGCGCCCACGCTCACCTGCACGCCGGCGACCGCTTCCGAAAGAAGCGGAAAGATGGTCCCTAAAAATATCGTGAAAAGAGCGGAGACCAGAACGATATTGTTGAGCAGAAACGCCGACTCGCGACTCACCATCGAGTCTAGTTCCGGCTGGCCTTTGAGATGATCCGAACGATACGCGAGCAGCCCGAAAGAGCCCAGAAGAACGCAGGCAAGAAACGCCAGAAAGATGCCGCCTACCGGACCCGAAGAGAAGGCATGGATAGAGGAAAGGATGCCGGACCGGGTCAGAAAAGTTCCAAAGATCGTGAGGCTGAAGGCAATGATGATCAAAGAGAGATTCCAGACTTTGAGCATGCTTCTCCGCTCTTGCACTTGAATAGAGTGGAGGAACGCGGTTGCCGGCAGCCACGGCATAAAGGCGGCATTTTCAACCGGGTCCCATGCCCAGTAACCGCCCCAACCCAGCACATGATAAGACCACCAGGCGCCGACCAGATTGCCCGCCGTCAGAAAGAACCACGCCGTGATGGTCCAACGGCGGGTGGTGACGATCCACGCCTCGTCCAGCTTTCCCCGAATCAGCGCCGCCATAGCGAAAGCGTAGGGGACGGTGAGGCCCACGAACCCCGTGTACAAGAGCGGAGGATGGGTCATCATGTTGGCGTCTTCGAGCAGTGGGTTCAAGCCTCGGCCGTCGGGTGGGACCGGCGAAAGCGTTTCGAACGGATTGGAAGCAAAAGCAATGACGCCGAGAAAAAAAGCGGAGACGATGGAAAAGATCATCAAGACCCACGGCAGAGTCTCCTGGTGACGGTCTCGGTAAATCAGGGCGACGATCCCGGAAAAGATGATCAGTATCCACTCCCAGAGGAGCAGGGAGCCTTCCAGAGCGCCCCAAAGGCCCGTCACGCGATAATAGATCGGCGTAGCGCGGGTGGTATTGAAAGCGACATAGCGAATCGAGAAGTCCGTCGTGACCAGGCCGTAAATCAGCGCTAACGCGGCCAGCGTGACCAAAACAAACTGCGCCAGAATAGCGCCGCGAGTGAAAGCGAGCGTGCGCCCAGGGTTTCGGTGACGACCCAAAAGCGGGCTGGCGATCCCCCAGAGCGCGATCAAAAAGGCCAGGAGGATGGAGGTATGACCGAGGGTCGCAATCACTTGGCCGTCGATTCCTTGGCCGGGACGAAACTGGTCGGCGGGGTCTTGCCCTCGTGCGGGCTATACTCTTCGGCGTGTTTGGCCATGATCGTGGTCGCATGGAACACTCCATCGCCCGCCAATCGCCCTTCGACGACCGCGCCTTTGCCGTCGGCGAACAAGTCCGGCGGCACGCCGCGAAAAATGACCGGGATGGAAGCCGCCCCGTCCGTGAGCTCGAACTGATACGTGAGATTTTTGAGATCCCGTTGCAACGAACCTTTGACCACCATGCCGCCCATGCGCAGAAACTTGTCCGTCGGTTTTGTTTCTTTGGCTTTCAGTTCCGACGGCGTGACGAAGTAGACGATCGCTTCCTGCATCCCGCCGTAGATAATATAGGCGAGGGCCGCGATGATGATGAGCCCGCCGATGACGAAGCGCTTATTTTTTCGCATCGATTGCGACTTCCTCCGTTGAACGCAGCCGCGCCAGTTCCGCCTCCGCCCGGCTCAGCCTTCGCTTCAAGGACAGCAGATACAGCACAATCGCGCCCCAAACGACTGCGTAAGCCAGAAACACAAATCCCCAGGCGGCCATGACTATCCCCGGCTGAGCCTCGAGAGCTTGATCTGATCTTTGGTTTCGCCGAGGCGAAGACGAAGCGAGAGCAAATAGAAGTACAAAAGCATAAATGCCACAAAGTTGATGGCCACGGCGGTGAGCATCGCCGGATGGATATTTTCCCAAGGCGCCTTGTCCGGACGCAGGATCGAAGGCGGCTGATGCAGCGTACGCCACCAGTAGACCGACATGTGGATCAACGGAATGTCGAGAAACCCGATAATGCCCAGCACCGCCGCCGATGAGGCCGCGCGACTCTCGTCTTCGGTCAACGAACGAAGCATCAGATATCCAGCAAAAATCAACAGCAAGACGGCCGTCAGCGTCAGGCGCGCGTCCCAGGTCCACCAGACTCCCCAGGTGGGTTTTCCCCAGATGGAGCCCTCGATGATTGTCAGCGCGGTGAAGAGAACGCCGATTTCCGCCGCCGAATAAGCGAGAATATCATCCCGCCTTTCCCTTTTCCATAAATAGAGGCAGCTGCCGATGAAGACGAGAAAAAAAGACAGGTAGGCGGTGAGAATGCTGGGAATATGCAGATACATAATGCGTTGAACGTCGCCTTGATAAGCGTCCGGTGGAGCGTGCATCAATCCCCAATACAAACCGATAATGATAAAGATCAGAGCGACGACGCCAAGAATCCTTGGGTTTTTTCGTCGGGTTTCATTGCCCATAAGCGGTTAGTTATCGATCACCCAATCGAACATCAGTATGCCGGCGGTGAGAAACATCACATCAAATCCGACCAAAAGACGCAACCAGGGCGCGCCTTCGGCGAGCCCGCCGCTGCGAATGACAGCCTCCATGCCGCGAATCGTCGCCAAAATGACGGGGATCATCAGCGGAAAGAGGATCAAGGGCAACAGCAGCTCGCGCGCCCTGGCGCGCAGCGTCATGGCGGAGAGAAGCGTGCCGAGGACACAAAAGCCGGCGGTTCCCAGCAGGGTAATAAGGAACAGCAAGGGCATGAGATTCCAGCTGCGCAAGTTGAAGAGAATCCAGAACAGCGGCATGACAAATACTTCCACGATGAGCATCAGGATCAGGTTAAAGCTGACCTTGGCGACGAAGAAAGCGCCCCGGTCCAGCGGCGACACTAAGAGGGCATCCAGGCAATGGTTGTCGCGCTCGGATTGAAACAGCTGCGCCAGCCCCAAGGTGCCGGTGAACAGAAAAGCGAGCCACAGCAAGGCGGGCGCCATTTCGAGGACCTTCTCGGGCGCCAGATCGAAAGAAAAATGAAACACGAAAAGCAGCAGCGTGCCGAAGAAAAACATGGTGAGTAAGATTTCCCGCCGGCGGAGCTCCAACCGGAGATCTTTTGCCAGCAGCAAGCCCGCTTGCTTTAAGAATGCCATTACTCCCCGTGCGGCAGGAAGTCGCTGAACGCCCGCGCAAAACTTTCCCAAGGCTGCCGGCGCGGTTCGTCAAAAATTAGCCTGCCTTGATGCAGGATGAGGGCGCGGCTGCAGAGCTGAAGGACGCGGGAGACATGGTGCGATGCAACGACGACGATGCGGCCGATCTCGCATTGTCGCTTGAGAAAGCCTTCGAGCAGGTCCACGCCGCGCCCATCGAGCACGCCGTAGGGCTCGTCCAGCAGCAATAGCTCGGGTTCGAGCAGCTGCCATTTGGCGATGGCGAGACGGCATTTCATGCCGCTGGAAAGCGCCGCGACGAATTCTTTGGACCGGCTGCTGAGACTCAGGGTGTCAAGGGCATGGTCCAGGGCCGCCCCGGAATGGTTTTTGTCGTACAGCCGACAGAAGAATTGGAGGTTTTCTCGAACCGTCAGGTTCTCGTAGAGATGTTCGCCGGGCACGAGGAAACCGATCTTCGAGCGCCAACGGTTGGAATTCCGGCCCGGCCGGTCGCCATCGAACTCGATGGCGCCGCTGGTGGGCGTGGTCAACCCGGCGAGCAGTTTCAGCAGAGTCGTTTTGCCCGCGCCGTTGGGTCCCAACAGCGCAACCAGCTCGCCGGGCGCCAAATCGAAGCTGACATCCTTGAGCGCCCAGAGAAATCCATAGGATTTGGCAAGCTGGCGAATCGTTATGTGCAACGTGTCATTCCCAAACCGCGAGCCGCAGTCAGTAAAAACTTGCAGAGACTATAGTGGCCACGGGAGGCGGATTCAAGTGTCCGCCATCGCCAGAGCCCGGAGCTTACCGTCAGCACTCCTCGTTTCTGTGCCTCAGGCCTCAGCACACTGTCGAGTCAGGCTGGTCAAAAAGGCCCAGCTATGAGGCGCGCGATAGATCGACGAGCTGAGGCGTACTTATGCAGTACGTTGAAGCGAGGCGATTGAGCGCAACGAAGTAGATGGGCTTTTTTCACCAGCCTGACACGGTTTGACAATTTTGCGGCGACTCCCCTATGTAGTAGGCTCAATGAGCGGAACTTGCCGGCTAAGGAGGAGGCAGTTATGAATCCTGTCGTCACGGTCACCGGTTTTTGGGATGCCTTTGTCACAAAAATCGGCGTGTTTTTGCCGAATCTATTGTTTGCCCTGGCCATCATCTTACTGGGCTGGGTCCTGTGCAACCTCATCAAAAGAATTGTCGTGCGCCTTCTCAGGGTTTGCCAATTCGACGCGCTCGCCGATCGCACCGGCATCAAACAGGTGCTCGAGCGCGGCGGCATTAGACAAACGGCGTCCGATATCGTCGGGCTTCTGGTTTTCTGGTTTCTTTTCTTGATTGCGATCGTGACGACGTTGGAAACGCTCAATCTCAGCGGCGCCACCGATACGCTTCACACCATTTACCTCTACATTCCGAAAATTGTCGCCGCTCTCGTGGTGCTGATCCTGGGGCTCTACTTCGCCAATTTCCTTGAGACGGTCACGCGCACTTCCTGCGCCAATGCCGGACTACAACAAGCGGTTTCGATCGGCCGAGCCGTCTATGTCGGCACCGTGGTTTTTGTCGTCGCGGGCATTTTTGAAATCCTGGATATCGCTTCGGAAATCGTGATCTGGGCGTTCATTTTGGTTTTCGGCGCGCTCTGTTTGGCGCTCGCGCTGGCGTTCGGCTTGGGCGGGCGCGATGTGGCGGCGCGCTTTCTGGAGAAGTGGATGGAAGCAAAAAAGGATAAGGAAATCACCCCTCCTTGACTCTCCCCAGGTAATCGGCTAAGTTCCAACAAGTTCCAAAAATTTTCTTAACGAATAGCCTAAGGGTAGTCGAATCGCGAACGCCCCTTAGGCTATTTTTGCAGGTGAGGAGGCTATGGCAGAGTACAAAATCGTAAAAGTGCCGACGGCCGGCGCGAAAATAACCATGTCGGCAAAAAGGGAGCTGCAGGTCCCAGACCATCCGATCATCCCGTTCATCGAAGGAGACGGTACGGGGCGCGATATCTGGCGCGCTTCGGTGCGTGTTTTCGACGCGGCGGTCGAGAAAGCCTACAAGGGGAAACGGAAGATCCACTGGATGGAAGTGTACGCGGGCGAGAAGTCATTCAAGATGTTCAACAACTGGCTTCCCGACGAAACCGTGGACGCATTCACCGAATTCCTGGTGGGGATCAAAGGCCCGCTGACGACGCCGATCGGCGGCGGCTTTCGTTCCTTGAACGTGGCGCTACGCAAACTGCTGGATCTTTACGTTTGCCTGCGTCCGGTCCGCTACTACAACGGCGTGCCTTCTCCCGTCAAACATCCGGAATACGTCGATATGGTGGTGTTCCGCGAGAACACGGAAGACATCTACACGGGCATCGAGTTTATCCACGGGACCGAAGACAACCAAAGATTCAAGTCGCTGCTCAAAGAAAATTTTCCCAAGGAGTATACCAAGATTCGCTTTCCTGAAACCGCGGGCATCGCGCTCAAGCCGGTTTCCGTCGAGGGCACCGAGCGTCTGGTGCGCGCGGCGATCAAGTGGGCGCTGGCCAACAAGCGCAAGAATCTGAACTTCGTGCACAAGGGCAACATCATGAAATACACCGAAGGCGCGTTCATGGAATGGGGCTACGCGCTCGCCAAGCGCGAGTTTCGTCAGGATGTCGTCACGGAGCGCGAGACGTGGATCTTGGGGAATAAAGAGCAAAAGCCGAACCTGAGCGTGGAAGACAACGCCAAAATGATCGATCCCGGTTTCGACATGATGTCGCCCGATCAGCAGAACGACATTAAACAGGAAGTCGAAGCGGCGCTGAAATTGTCACCGACCCATGGCGACGGCAAATGGAAATCGAAACTCCTCCTCAAGGATTCGATTGCCGACGTGACGCTGCAGTTCGTGCTGATCCGGCCGAAGGATTACGACGTGATCGCCACGATGAACTTGAACGGCGACTATCTGTCCGACGCCCTGGCGGCTCAGGTGGGCGGCATCGGCATCGCCCCGGGAGCCAATATCAACTACGATAGCGGCCACGCGGTCTTCGAGGCGACTCACGGCACCGCGCCGAAATATGCCGACCTCGATAAGGTGAACCCGGGTTCGGTCATCCTTTCCGGCGAGATGATGCTGCGTTATATGGGCTGGACCGAAGCCGCCGACCTCATCGTCAACGGGTTGGAGAAAGCTATCGGTAACAAGACGGTGACCTATGATTTCGAGCGGCTTATGCCCGGCGCCAAGCTGGTGAGCTGCTCGGGGTTCGGCGACGCCATCATTGCGAATATGTAAAAATAGTTTCGAGTCTCGCGATCCAAATTGTCACCCCCACCTCTTTCCTCCCCCGCGCCGTCGCGGGGGAGGATGAAGGAGGGGGATGAATTTCGTAGCGCGTAGGAATCTACCGAAAACCATCGGGGGAAGGCCATGGCGAGAAAGAAAATAGCATTAATCGGCGCCGGCAATATCGGCGGCAGTATGGCTCACCTTTGTTTGCTCAAAGGTTTGGGCGACGTGATTTTGTTCGATGTCATCGAGGGACTGCCGCAGGGTAAAGCGCTCGATCTGTCGCACGCCGGTCCCGTCGAAGGGTTCGATGGCAATGTCATCGGCACCAATAAATACGAAGATATCAAGGGCGCCGACGTTTGCATCGTGACCGCCGGGGTCGCGCGCAAGCCCGGGATGAGCCGCGACGACCTCGTTGGCATCAACGCTAAGATCATAAGCTCGGTCGCGGAAAATCTCAAAAAATACGCGCCGGCGAGCTTCATCATTGTCGTCACTAATCCGTTGGACGCGATGGTGACGCTGACGCACAGGGTGACGGGGTTTCCCAAGAATCGTGTCGTCGGTCAGTCGGGGATTTTAGATTCGTCGCGATATCGGTCCTTTATCGCGAAAGAACTCAATGTCTCGGTCAACAGCGTTGCCGCTATGGTGTTAGGCGGGCATGGGGATGACATGGTTCCGGTTCGGAGCACCTGTTTAGTCGGCGGAGTGCCGGTCGAGAAACTGATTCCCTCGAAACGACTCGATGAGATCGAGGCCCGCGTACGCAATGCCGGCGGCGAGGTCGTCGCTTTGTTGAAAACGGGTTCCGCCTACTTTTCGCCGGCATCGGCGGCGATTCGCATGACCGAGGCCTATCTCTTCGACAAGAAGGAGATATTGCCTTGCGCGGCGCTCCTGGAAGGCGAATACGGCGTCAACGGTTACTACTTCTGCGTTCCTGTCGTGATCGGCGCGGGCGGTGTCGAGAAAATCATCGACATTCATCTCAACGCCAACGACAAGAAAGCGTTCGACGAGTCGCTCAGCCATGTCAAGGACATCGTTACAGCCATGGACCGAATCTTGGGCGGTTAAACCACCCCTTTGCCGAAGTGATGTTGAGACCCTGAGGCTAATAGTTTAATAATTTAGTCTCAGGGTCTCAGTTTTTGTGGGAGTGTTGGAACTCTACTTTCAGGCTGGTCAAAAAGGGTCAGCTGCGAGGCGCGCGAAAATCGACGAGCGGAGGCGTACTCTTGCAGTACGTTGGAGCGAGGCGATTGAGCGCAACGAAGCAGATGGGCCTTTTTCAACAGCCTGACTAGGATCCCGTGAACATCCACGAGTATCAGGCCAAAGAAATCCTGAGGCGCTACGGCGTGGCGGTGCCGCGGGGAAAGACCGCCGCCACCCCGGAAGAAGCCAAAGCCGCCGCCAGGGAACTCGGCGGACGCTGCGTCGTTAAAGCGCAGGTTCACGCCGGAGGTCGGGGCAAAGCGGGAGGAGTAAAACTCGCCGCCAGCCCCGAGGATGCCGAGCGAAAGGCAGCCGAGATTTTGGGAAAAAACCTGGTAACGCACCAGACCGGACCGGAAGGGCGCCGGGTGAGAAGAGTCCTGGTCGAGCAAGGCGTCGAGATCGAACGCGAGCTATATCTCGGCATGGTTTTGGACCGCTCCGAGTCGCGCGTCGCAGTCATCGCTTCTTCCGAGGGCGGCGTGGAAATCGAGCAAGTGGCGGCAAAAAGCCCTGAGAAGATCCTCAAAGAACTGATCGATCCGGTCGTCGGCCTTCAGCCGTTTCAGTGCCGCAGACTGGCGTACGCCCTGGACGTTCCCCAGCAGCAACTCGGCAGGACAGTCGCGATGATGCGGGCGCTCTACCACGCGTTCGACGAGACCGACTGTTCGTTGGCGGAGATCAACCCGCTCATCTTCACGCGAGACGGACAAGTCATGGCTCTCGACGCCAAGATGAACTTCGATAGCAATGCTTTCTTCCGTCAACCCGAGGTTTTGGCGCTGCGCGACCTTAACGAGGAAGATCCGCGGGAAATCGAGGCCAGCAAATACGATCTCTCCTATATACCTTTGGACGGCAATATCGCCTGCATGGTGAACGGCGCCGGCCTGGCCATGGCGACCATGGATATCATCAAGCTCGCTGGCGGGGAGCCGGCGAACTTTCTCGACGTGGGCGGCGGCGCCAGTAAAGAAAAAGTCGCCCACGCCTTTAGAATCCTGCTGGCGGATTCGCGCGTGCGCGGCGTTTTGATCAACATCTTCGGCGGCATCATGCGCTGCGATGTGCTGGCCCAGGGCGTGGTCGACGCCGCCCGCGAATTGAATGTCGCCGTGCCGTTAGTGGTGCGAGTGCAGGGGACGAACGTCGATATCGGTAGAAAGATCCTCGCCGAATCCGGCCTGTCGATCATAACGGCCGAGACTATGGCGGAAGCCGCCGAGAAGATCGTGGCGGCTGTCACGGGATAAAAGAGAGGATCGAGAATCGAAGATTGAGAATCGCGATCTTCTATCCTCGATCCTCTATCTTCGCTGCATAGCTATGGCGATTCTGGTTGACAAAGGCACGCGGGTATTGACGCAAGGGATTACCGGCGAAACGGGTCAATTTCATACGCGCGCGTGTAAGGAGTACGGCACGCAAATGGTTGCCGGCGTGACGCCGGGAAAAGGCGGCACGGCTTTCGAAGGTATTCCCATTTTCAATACGGTATCGGCCGCCGTGGCCGAAACCGGCGCCGATGCCACGGTTATCTATGTGCCGCCGGCTTTTGCGGCCGACGCGATTTTGGAAGCGGCCGATGCCAACATCCCGCTCGTGATTTGCATTACCGAGGGCGTGCCGGTCCGCGATATGGTTCGGGTGAAAAGATTTTTGGCCGGACGGATCTCGCGGCTTCTCGGCCCCAACTGTCCAGGCGTGATCACTCCCGGCGAGTGTAAGATCGGCATCATGCCGGGCCACATTCATAGGCCCGGACGGATCGGCGTCGTGTCTCGCAGCGGCACTTTGACGTACGAAGCGGTGGACCAGCTGACCCGTTTGGGCATAGGACAGTCGAGCTGTGTGGGAATCGGCGGCGATCCGGTGCATGGCTTTGAATTCATCGACGTCCTGGATCTTTTTAACCGCGATCCGGGGACCGATGGAGTCGTAATGATAGGGGAGATCGGCGGGAGCGCCGAGGAGGAAGCGGCTCGTTGGATAAACGAGAACATGCTGAAACCGGTGGTCGGGTTCATCGCCGGGCAGACGGCGCCGCCGGGTAAGAGAATGGGACATGCGGGGGCGATCATCTCGGGAGGCAAGGGAACGGCTCGCGAGAAGATCGAGGCGATGAAAAAAGCTGGAATCCGCATGGCGCCTTCGCCGGCTTTGATCGGAAAAACCGTGCAGGAGGTCTTGGGCGAATCATGAGTATGGAGAGGACGCTATCGATCATCAAACCCGACGCCGTCGAGCGCCGGCTGATCGGCGAGATCTTAAAACGGTTCGAGGCCGGCGGCCTGAGAATCATCGCCGGAAAACTGGTCAAACTGACGCCCGAGCGGGCGCAAGCTTTTTACGCGGTTCATAAAGAGCGACCGTTCTTCGCGGGCCTTTGCGCCTACGTGTCTTCGGGACCGGTTTTTGTTTCCGTTCTGGAGGGCGAGGATGCGATCATGAAAAACCGCCAAATCATGGGCGCCACGGATCCCGCCAAAGCGGCAGCGGGATCCATCCGCAAGGATTGGGGAAAGGACGTCGAGCAGAACGCGGTCCATGGGTCCGACGGGCCTGAGACGGCTGCCATGGAGATCGCCTTCTTTTTCAAACCGAACGAAATCTTTCGGTGGTCCAAATAAATTGCGAGTTTGCTCGCCGACGGTGTACGCGTGAAGCCAAATATCAAAGATCTGAGCTTGCAGGAATTCGAAGGCTACTTGACGGAGCGCGGGCTGTCTTCCTATCGCGCTAAGCAAGTTTGGCAGTGGCTCTATCAAAAGCGAGCCACCTCGTTCGCCGCGATGACGAATTTGTCCGCTTCCTTGCGCGCCCAGTTGGACGAAGACTTTTCGATCAGCCGGTTTTCTGTATTGCGCCGCTCGGAGTCGCGCGACGGCACGGTGAAATTTCTTTTTGGGCTGGACGATGGAAACGCGATCGAGAGCGTGCTCATTCCCGAAGTCAAACGGCTGACCCTTTGCATTTCGACGCAAGCAGGGTGCGGGTTCGGCTGCGCGTTTTGCGCGACCGCGGCGATGGGGCTGAAACGAAATTTGCGCGCCAGCGAAATCGTCGACCAGGTGCTCGAGGCGGGCCGATCGCTGAGCGCTGATCCTGTCGGAGAAAGAGACCCTCGCCTAACCCTCTCCTCTCCACCCTCTCCCACCGGGAGAGGGAAGGGTGAGGGGAGAATTACCCACGTCGTGCTCATGGGCATGGGCGAGCCGCTGGCAAATTACGCTCAAACAGTCAGGGCCCTGGAGGCGATCAGTGAGCCAACCTGGGGCATTGGAATTTCGCCGCGAAGAATTACGCTCTCCACGGTCGGTCTGGTTCCGCAGATGGAGAGGCTCATGGAGGAAACGCGCGTGAATTTGGCCGTTTCGCTGCACGCGCCGAGTGAGCGGCTGCGCGGCCAGCTCATGCCGGTAAACCGGAAGTATTCGTTGCAACAGCTGATCGACGGCTGTCGTTCGCTGCCTCTTCCGCGGCGGAAACGGATCACGTTTGAATACGTGTTGCTTGGCGGCGTCAATGATTCGGCGGAACACGCCGAACAGTTGTGCGAGCTTCTCAAAGGCATCCGCTGCAAAGTCAATGTGATCCCGTTTAACCCCCATCCGGGAAGTCCGTTTCAATGTCCCGCCGACCGGGAAACCGAGCGGTTTCAGAACGTTCTGCGCGCCCGCGGTGTTCAGGTCAACGTCCGGCGCCCGAGAGGAGACGACATTCAGGCCGCGTGCGGCCAGCTGCAAGGAGAAGAGTCCCGGCAGCCGCGCCGTTTAGAACCGTTACTCTCCGCCCGAGCGCAATAACCGCCGATGCGTAGCGCAACTCTCGGAGTGATCGGCGGTAGCGGCCTTTACCAGATGGAAGGGCTAAAGAAGCTCCGGGAGGTCGCGATCAAGACGCCTTTCGGAATGCCCTCCGATACGTTCATTAAAGGAGCGCTTGGGAATACGGAGCTGGTGTTTTTGCCACGCCACGGACGGGGCCATCGTTGGTTGCCGACCGAAATTAATTTTCGGGCCAACATCTTCGCCATGAAAAAACTGGGCGTGGAACGGCTTATTTCCGTCAGCGCCGTCGGCAGCTTGCGCGCGGAAATTGCGCCGGGTGATCTCGTCGTGCCGGATCAATTTATCGACCGCACCACGCAGCGCCCCAGTACCTTCTTCGGCAAAGGGATCGTCGCCCACGTGAGTTTGGCCGATCCTTTCTGTAAAGAGCTCGCGCTGAAACTCGCCGAATCGGCGAGAGAGGAAGGCGCGAGGGTTCACGGCCGGGGGACGTACCTCTGTATGGAGGGGCCGCAGTTCTCAACGCGGGCGGAATCCAACCTGTACCGGAGTTGGGGAGCGGATGTCATCGGCATGACCAATCTTCAGGAGGCGAAGCTGGCGCGCGAAGCGGAGATCTGCTTCGGCACGCTGGCGCTCGCCACGGATTACGACTGCTGGAACCAAGCCGCCGGCGACGTGGAGATCGATCATGTGCTGAAGGTTCTCAAGCAGAACGTGGAGTTGGCCCAAAGGACGATTCGCCGCGTTGTCGAAAGCCTCGCGGGATCCCGTTCTTGCGCCTGTGCGTCATCCTTAAAGGATGCTATCATTACCGACCGGGCGCAGATTCCCAAGAAAGTGAGAGCGGCGCTGCGGCCCATCATCGGAAAATATCTATGAGCGTACTCGCGGTCGGCACGGTTGCCTTCGATTCCATCGAGACCCCCTTCGGCTCCGCCGAGCGAATTCTCGGCGGCTCGGCGTCTTACTTTGCGCTGGCGGCGAGTTTTTTTACCGATGTGCGCATCGTGGGAGTTATCGGCCAAGATTTTCCCGAGACCTATCTCGAGCTCTTTTCACAGCGAAACATCGATTTGGACGGGCTCAAACGGGAAACGGGCGACACGTTTCACTGGCGCGGCCGCTACCACGAGGATATCAATGTCCGCGACACCCTGGAGTTGCACCTGAACGTGTTGTCGGGTTTCGCGCCCAAGTTGCCCGAGCGCTACCGCGACTCGGAGTATGTCTTTCTCGGCAACATCGACCCGCTGATGCAGATCGAGGTTTTGAATCAAATCCGGAAGATGAAGCTCGTGGTGTGCGATACCATGGATCACTGGATCCGGGAGAGCGCGACCGATCTTAGAAAAGTCCTCCAACGAATCGAAATCCTCGTCGTCAACGATTCGGAAGCGCGACTGCTGAGCGGCTGCAACAATATCGTGCGGGCGGCTCGAGCGATCTTAAAAATGGGCCCGCGCGTGGTTTTGATCAAGCGCGGCGAGTACGGCGTGTTGCAATTTTCCGATTCCTCGATCTTTGCCACTCCGGCGTACCCGCTGGAGGAGGTCTTCGATCCGACTGGCGCCGGAGACTCTTTCGCCGGCGGTTTTGTCGGCCAGCTGGCGCGTTCGAGGGATGACAGCCAACGCGGCATTCGACGCGCTATTGTATATGGATCCGTCGTGGCCTCGTTTACCGTGGAGGATTTCGGCGTCAAGCGGCTGGCGGCCGCATCGTTTTCCGAAATCGAAGAGCGCTACCAACGGTTTGTTGAATTGACGGACTTTCACACCTGAGTCGATGGAGCTTTCCGTAGTCATTCCAGTCTACAACGAGGAAGAAAACGTCGAGCCGCTGGTTCATGAAATCGCCTCGGTGCTGGCGCCTTTGAAGAAGCGTTACGAGATCGTCTTCGTCGACGACGGCAGCCAAGACGAAACTTTTCAAGTTCTCACCCGCCTGAGAGCGCTGCACCCGCAGCTTCGCGCGGTGAGACTCAAAAGAAACTTCGGTCAGACCGCGGCGATCGCGGCCGGTCTCGCGCACGTGAGGGGGGAGGTGGTGATCATGATGGACGGAGACGGCCAAAATGATCCTGCGGATATTCCGGCTTTGCTGGCGGAGTTGGACCGGGGCAACGACTTGGTCAGCGGTTGGCGTTTTTCCCGCCGCGACCCGTTCTTATCTCGCCGCCTCCCGTCCATTATCGCCAATCGGCTGATTTCTTGGACCACGCGCGTCAAGTTGCATGACTACGGCTGCACCTTGAAGGCCATGCGGGGAGACGTGGCCAAAAACTTGAAGCTCTACGGCGAGATGCATCGCTTTATTCCAGCGATCGCCTACGAGCGCGGCGCGCGCATCGCCGAGCTCAAGGTGCACCATCGCGCGCGGCTCAGGGGCAAGTCGAAATACCGAATCACGCGGACCTTGCGCGTCATCTTGGATCTGTTGACAGTCAAATTTTTGCTCAGCTATTCCACGCGACCGTCTCACGTCTTCGGCCCCATCGGTATTCTGAGCGGCGGGCTGGGATTCTTGATTGCCGTTTACTTGACCGTGCAGAAACTCGTTTACGGCTTGGCAATCGGCGGCCGGCCGCTACTGCTGCTGGCCATCTTGCTTATTTTTATCGGCTTTCAATTCATTACGATGGGGCTTTTGGGAGAGCTGCTGGCGCGCACTTACCATGAGGCGCAGGATCGGCCCATTTTTGTGGTCAGAGAAATTCTCGATGAAAGGAAATGCGTATGAAAATCGCCGTTATTGGCACCGGGTACGTGGGTCTGGTGGCGGGAACATGCTTTGCCGAGACCGGCAACGATGTCATCTGCGTCGATATCGATGAGCAAAAGATCTCGATGTTGAGGGGGGGCAAAGTTCCCATTTACGAACCCGGTCTCGAAGAAATGGTCCGTCGCAATGCCGAGGAGCAGCGCTTGTCGTTCACCACCGAGTTGGAACCCGCGATCAAAAGATCGACGATCATCTTCATTGCGGTGGGAACGCCGCAGGGACCGAACGGAGTCGCCAATCTCGAATACGTGCGGTCGACGGCAAAATCGATCGCCAGGGCGATGGACTCCTATAAAATTCTTGTCACCAAGAGCACGGTACCGGTGGGCACGGCCGATCGGATCACCGGATGGGTCGCGGAAGAAACGTCGCACCCCTTCGCGGTCATCTCTAATCCGGAGTTTCTCAAAGAAGGCGCCGCGGTCGACGACTTCATGAAGCCCGATCGTGTCGTATTGGGCGGCAACAACGGCGAAGCGCTCGAGGCCGTCAAGGAGCTGTACGAGCCTTTTGTCCGCACCGGCAATCCCATTCTCGTCATGGATAGCCGGAGCGCGGAAATGAGCAAGTACGCCGCCAATGCCATGCTGGCCACGAAGATCTCTTTCATCAATGAGGTCTCCCGGCTGTGCGAGCAGGTCGGCGCCGACGTAACCGAAGTCCGCCGGGCGATCGGCCTGGACCGGCGCATCGGACCGCATTTTATCTTTCCGGGAGTCGGCTACGGCGGATCTTGTTTTCCGAAAGATATTCGCGCCATGATCAGCATGGGCGGGGACCGTTCCGAGATGCTGTTGCTGAAGGCCGTCGAGCAGGTGAACGAGCGCCAGAAAGAATTGATGGTCCGGAAGGTGATGCGGCATTTCGGCCCCGACTTGTCCGGGCTGACCTTCGCGGTCTGGGGGCTGGCTTTCAAGCCGCGCACCGACGACATGAGAGACGCACCGGCAATCACGGTCATTGAAGCCCTGTTGCGGGCCGGAGCGCGCATTCACGCGTTCGATCCCGAGGCGATGGCGGAGGCGGCAAAGATTTTCGGCGAACGGATCGGCTACGCCAAGCGGAACTATGATGCGCTCTCGGGGGCCGCCGCCTTGTTGGTGCTGACCGAGTGGAATGAATTTCGCCGGCCCGACTTCAATCGCATCAAGCAACTGCTCAAACACCCCGTTGTTTTCGACGGTCGCAATATCTACGATCCGGCGGACTTGAAGAAGCTGGGCTTCAAATACTACTCGATCGGGCGCCACGATGGCTAGGTATTTGATCACCGGCGGCGCGGGCTTTATCGGCTCGCA
>DASTOD010000779.1:0-5599 GCA_035762645.1 Binatia bacterium
GAATACATCGATATGCAGCTCATTGGCGAGGCTTACTTCCTCATCCGAAATCTCTTCAACGTTCGGCCCAACGAGCTTGCCGAAATTTTTGCCCGATGGAACGAGGAAGATCTCGATTCCTACCTCATTCAGATAACGGCAGACATTTTAAAACAGCGCGATCCGCGCCATCCGAATGAGTTCCTCGTCGACTATGTTCTCGATACGGCCCAGCAGAAGGGCACGGGCAAATGGACGAGCATCAACGCGCTCGATCTGGGAATACCCGCCAACTCGATTGCGGAAGCTGTCTTTGCCCGCTGCTTGAGCGCACTGAAAGCGGAGCGCGTCGAAGCGTCGAGACGCTTGCGCGGGCCCGAGTACGCCCACGAAGGGAATCGCGACGAATGGGTCGATGCCGTGCGCGACGCCTTATATTGCTCGAAAATCTGCGCCTACGCTCAGGGTTTTCAGCTTATGCGGGCCGCCGAAGGCGAATACGGGTGGAAACTGGATTTGGGGACAATCGCAAGCATTTGGCGCGGCGGCTGCATTATCCGGGCGCGGTTCTTACAAAAGATAGCCGACGCGTACCTGCTCAATCCGAAGCTCGGGAATCTTTTGCTCGACCCCTATTTTCAAGAGCAGATTCACAAAAACCAACAGCGCTGGCGTAAGGTCGTGGCGCTCGCCGCCGAAACGGGGATTGCGGCTCCCGCGTTCATGTCGGCATTGGCCTATTACGATGGGTATCGAACCGCGCGGCTCCCGGCTAACCTATTGCAGGCACAGCGAGATTATTTCGGCGCGCACGCGTACGAGCGCACCGATGAACCCCGCGGCAAATCGTTTCATTTGGATTGGCCGAAACCAGATCGGCCCGAGATTGAGCTGCCACCTTCTCGATAGGCACGCCTTGAACTCCCACGCGGTCAGCCGCCTGGCGTGATATCAAAGCGCGCCAGTTCACCAGGTCTCTTCAATCTTCAAATACGAATCGTACTACCAAGAGAAGCGCAATACCAACCAGGACGATTTTTAGGCGGCTATCCTCAGGTGTCCAATGGTTAGGCGGGCGAGCAGCCCGTAGACGATAAGGCTGAGGACCAATCCGGCGGCAAAGGATCGGATTTGCCGGTAACGTCTAGCCATCGGAATCAGCTCATGAGTTGAGACGAATACCATCGCGCCAGCGGCAAAAGCCAGGAAATGAGCGTGCAGCGAAGGCGCCACCCCCACGGCGACAAGCCCGATGATTGCCCCAACGGGTTCGGCCAGCGCGGAGAGCATGGCCGCGCCGAACAGAAATCGTTTGCTCCGAAACACCACGGCCGGCACCGCCATGGCAAATTCTTCGGGCAGGTTGTGGAGCGCGATGGCTACCGCTACAAGGACGCCTAGAGCGGGCGACGCCATATACGCGTTGGCCATTGCGAAGCCTTCGGGAACATCGTGCAGGATCAGCCCGAAGACGACCAGATACGCGGACTTGATGAGCGGTTCGGCCAAGTGAAAATGAGAGAACGCGAGATGCGCCGCCCAGATGACGGTGGCGCTGAAGAGCGCCGTCGTCAGAGCAGCGACAACTCCCGTGATCGCGATCGATTCCGGGATGAGATCCAGGACCGGGATGAGAATCATGATGCCCACCGAGAACCCGAGACCCGTGGCGATTGCCCGGGTGTTCTCCTGCAGCAAAATCGCCAGCGCAACGCCCAGGCAAGTCGTGACGGATGAAAGCAGGGAAAGCAGGATGACAGCAGTATAAGCCGGATTCATGAATCTCGTCGCACTCCTGTTTTGTCCCTGATCCTTTTTAATGCTCGTCGGCGGAGATCACCGATTTCTGAAATGTCCTACGGCGCAGCCGAGCAAAAGTATGCACCGAGTCGTTCCGCTAAGGTTTTAGATCCAATACAGGCGTGTTCGGCAAGGCGTCGATCTCGTCGATCTCGATGACGTTTTTCTTCACCGAGAGAATCTTGCAGCGACTCAAAGCGATCAAATTCGGCCGCATCGGGGCTCGCGTCGCAAATACACCCGTTAGCGGATTTGCGGGGTTTCCCTTGGGATGGACTTTAAGAATTGATCGCATGCGTGGGTTGTCGTTGCGATCGAACCACCAGAGGACCCATATTTCCCTCAGCTTCTCTATTCCCATGAGTCCTGGTTGGTATTTCTTATAGAGAACGATTCTAGTTTTGTTTTTGCTCTTCCGTATCCAGCCGATGGGATGAAGCGTAAATTTCATTGCGAACTGATAGCGTCGCGGGGATTTGGATCTTATCTCATCGTATATAGAAGCGAGAGGGCGACAACATAGATCGCCAGAATTGCCAGGGAATCCCAGGCGAAGAAGACGGGCTTCTTATCCGCCCTGTAGCTCAGACCGATGATCGCGATGGAAAGCGCGATTATGGCAGATACGGATGTCACAAGGTGATTTTCCGATACGTGAGCGAGGAGAGGACCCGCCGTGTAAAAGATGTCGTCGAGCGCCAGGATCAATAAGTTAAATACGGTGCTGCCAAAAAGATTTCCCACCGCCATATCCGCAGCCCCAATCATGAGGGCGGAAACGGAAACCACGAGCTCTGGAAGAGTTGTCGAAACCGCTATTAACACACTGCCGACAAAGGTTTGGCCGAGGCCGGTCCTTGCGGCGATCTCCTCGCCAAGTTGGGGAAGATAGATGGCCGCTCCGATGATGAGCAGGGCATTCGCCGTGAACCTGACATACGCCTTTGATTTCGAAACATGGCGGTATTGAACTTCTTCCGCCATCTCTTTGACGAATTCTGCTATGCGCCTTTTTTCGTAGACGAAGACCGTCCTCATCGCCAGGAGATAGATGGCGATTATAATCAAGCTATTCACGCCCAACCATCCAATTGCAGGGAGACCAGCGCCGATGATCGTGCTGAGCGTCACAATACCCAGGAGGAGGATGCCGAACCCGGCGGTCAAGACATGTCCTTGGTGTACCCTGCTTGAGATCGGCGCTGAGCCGCCGAGCGCATCGAGTACGGGAATCATGACGAGGTTAAGCATGCAGGCGCCCAGGATGTTTCCCGCCGCAATATCAGGCAAATCGTACACGGCAACCGAGCTAATGCCGGTGATCAACTCGGGCAGCGAAGTAACCGATGCCATCAGGACGACGCCGATCCAGGTTCTGCCCAAACCCGTTTTCTCGGCGATGATGTCACCATATTTTGACAAATAGGTGCCCGATATCAGGATCACGCCCGCGCAGGCGATGAATTGGAGCCACAGGATCATGGATGTAGGATAACGGACGGCTGGAGACTCGAAACGAAGAACTCTAAAAATCTATCTTCGCGCGAGTCACTCCGCCTTGTTTGCGACTTCGCCGCGCTAGGATGAAAGGCGGTCGAGAGACTGCTGCACCGTGGGTCGCTTACCTGATTCGACATCTTCGCGCCGGCGCTTGTGAAACGTCGTGAGGACGCTGTTCGCACGGGCAAGTGCCGCGATTTGCTCGCAGTATTGCTCGAGCTTGGCGGCGGGGATGGCCCATAGCGCTATGCTATCAGGCATCGCGTCGAGATAGGCTCTCGCGCCGCAGCAGCCTAAGCTGATGGCGGCAGATCCGGTGTTGAGCGCCCAAGGGAGGACGGCGCAAGCGGGACGGCCCATGGCCGGCGGTACGCCTTTGTCGACACGCGCGACCGCCTCACTGATGATCAGCCCCTGTTGAGAATGGGCGAACAGCAGAACAACTTCGGGTTCGACCGGAAAGTCAGCAAGCGGGCCGTAGACGACGTGTTTTACCTTCCGCTGTACTATCGGGATCGCCGCGACTTCCTCTTCGCGCACGTAATCGAGTCCGCTCATGGCCTGAAGGGCGGCCTGAAGTTCCGCCGGATGTGCCGTCGAAGGCGGTGACATATTGTGAGTGTGTATGCCGATTGCGCACAGCTCGTGATCTTTGGTCGACGTAGCAAACGTGCGTGTTGCCGCTTTTTGCCAAAAGACGCATCCCGCGGGCACCACACCGTCAAATTCCGAGACCGTGGAAGGCACGACGTCACAGAATGAAACGGCAATGGGCGGCAGAGACAACTGCAATGAAGTCAACAAATCGTTCGCTAGTTTTTGATAATTGCTCATGCGTACTCCTTCACTGGTATGTCTGGAAGACTCAGCCTGAATGGTTCAGTTGAGGCGAACTCTATAACCGCTATCATCCGTTGGCAAGTGTTCCTGATCGCGCCGAGTTTGGCCCGGCCATGCGGTTTGTATTTGGTCATTTTACGGAATAGTCTCCGTTCAAGGCAATCCGGAAAAAGGAGGCCGCTATGGATTGTTGTGAAAAGATTGCGGGCGAATTTAACGGGGAACCGGAAGCAGCCGGTCCCGTCGAGGGAATCGGCAGAAGAAGGGCATTAAAGCGGTTAGCTGGCTTAGCCAGCGGTATCATTTTCGTATCGAAGGGGCGTGCTCACGGCCAGGGTCGCCAGGTGATGCTGGCGTTTTGCGGGCAACTTCTCTGTGTGATTCCCTACGAGGTCGCCAGGGCGCGAGGTCATTTTGCTGAGGAAGGGCTTGATGTCAGGCTGGTCTACACCCGCGGCGGGAATGTGGCCATGCAAGCATTGGTTGGCCGCGCGGTAGATTACGCGGGCACCTCTTTTGATGTTGCGCTTCAGGCCTTCGCCAACGGAGCCAAGATAGTTCGGTTTGCCTCTACCGGGCGATTGCCGCTTTTTGCCCTCGCAACGGCGCCAAAGGCAGCCAAGGAGATACGCAACCTCAAAGATCTCGAAAACCGGACCGTTGGAATCTCGGCTCTGGGCAACGCCGAGCACATCTTGCTCATCTATCTGATGAAGCGGGCAGGCGCTGATCCCGACCGGGTGCGCTTCGCGACTCTCGGCACCAATCTGTATGAGCCGCTCCGACTTGGACAAGTCGATGCGGGGATGGTGCAGGAACCCGCCTTGACTCTGATTACCGGCGCGGGCGGTGGAGTCATCGCGAATGTGATGGACATCGCCCAGGCGAATAAGTACCTCGGCGGGGCGTACGAGTTCATGGGCGTCGCCGTGCGCGTCGAGGAACGCGAGCGTCGGCGAGACGAGATGGCGCGGCTCGCGCGTGCCCTCGAGAAAGGGTTGAGGGACACCCGCACGATTCCTGTAAAGGACGCCGTCGGGGCCTTGCCGAAAGAACTCATCACCGGCGCTAACCGGGACCGTCTTGCCGGGATTCTGGAGCGCTACCGGCGGTCTCTATATCCCGACAATGTCAAAATCGACCTCGCCGCCACTAACCGGGTCGCCGATGCGCACAAGGCCGCCGGTCTACTGCCTCCATCTGTTGATTACAAACCACTGCTCGATTTATCCGTCGTTGAGAAATAAGTGCTCCGCGTCTCGGACCTCGTTTTGGGTTATGGTCAAGAACCTGTCGTAGAAGGAGTCAACCTCGAAGTCGCGGGCGGCAAGTTCGTGAGTCTCGTGGGTCCGTCAGGATCCGGCAAGACCAGTATTCTGCGCGCGATCGACGGCTTGCTCACGCCGCGCTCCGGCCGTGTGGAACTGAACGGGAGCCGAGAGACGGTCGCCTTCCTGTTCCAGGATGATGCTTTGTTACC
>DASTOD010000780.1:0-5905 GCA_035762645.1 Binatia bacterium
AGGAGAACATGATCAAGATCTTGTCGCGCTGGAATCATAACCCCAGGAATTATTGGAACCTGATGTCGATCTTTTTCTGGTACAAAAACGCCGCGGTCATCGAAAAAGAACACCCGATGATCGCCGGCTTCTTTAGATTGAAAGAGCGGCTGTCGCGCCGGCCCGGTTTCACCGTCGATCCCCTGCCGGTCCATCTCTGGAAGCGCGCCAGAGAAGTCCTGCATCTCTTCATGTCCTGGGCCAAATTCTTAAAGGAGATGGAAGAGGTATGGCTGCAGACACGGAAAAAAAGCGAACAAGAAGAAAAGTGGCTCGAGCAGGCGCAAAGAATTCAAGGAGAGATTTGGCAGGCGCTCAAGATCGCGGAGTGGCAACAGGCCTATAGCAACGCCAAGTCGGGGCTTTCCGCCAAGGCCAAGGCCCTGTTGGATCCTTTTGAAGAGTTATCCTCAAAGATAATTTTCTCGGGAAAAGATCTGAACGCTTTTTTACGGCAATGGGGAAGTCTGCAATCGAAGTTGCAGGAAACCCGGCTCCATCTTACCCGCGACGGTGAGGCGGCCCGCGAATGGCTCGATGAGATGCTTCGGATCCACACGAGCATCCGCTTCGGAAGCAGGATACACGAATGGCGGGAGACCTACTCGCGCCTGCGGCAAAGCCTGCCCTCGAAATACCTTCTTGCTTACGCCAAGTTCGACCCCATGAGCAATCGCGCCCTCTACTCGCGTGAGCCGCTCCAACGCTTCTGGAGCAACACGATGGAACACTTGAAAGGCCTGAGGTTGTGGAACATCAACCCTGGGAAACTCACCACTAGCCTGATCAAGGACCTCTTCCTCACCACTTCTTTTGCCCTGATGTTCCGCACCGGCTCCCGGGCTGAATGAGGAGTGGAACGGCAGATACCGCGATTACGCGCGCGCTTATTGGGGATGCGAATCTCGTGGTTCGATGGGCAATCGGCGGACAAGAACTTGCTAAGGAGCGGCACAAGGCCAACGACGAAGTTACCGTTGAGTCACGATCACTGAAAGTGCTCCGTCGTGTCCGCTGATATTTGTGGCACTTACCGCGTTCAATTGCACGCAGGCTTCGGTTTTGCCGAGGCCGCCGCGATCGCGGATTACCTGGCGGCGCTCGGCATCAGCCATCTCTACTGCTCGCCGTACCTGCAAGCAGCTCCGGGCAGCACCCATGGTTACGATGTGGTGAACCCTCACCAAGTCAATACGGAGCTCGGCGGCGCCGAAGCCCACGCTCAGCTTTCCGCGACACTTAAGGAAAACGGGCTAGGGCAGGTGCTCGATATCGTGCCCAACCATATGGCTATCGGAGGAAGAGAAAATCCCTGGTGGTGGGATGTGTTGGAGAACGGAGCCTCCAGCCGCTATGCGGGGTATTTCGACCTGGAGTGGGATCCTCCCGAAGCAAAGCTACACAACATAGTTCTTCTTCCTGTTCTGGGCGATCATTACGGGCGGATCTTAGAGAGAGGTGACCTTCGCCTGGAGCGGGAAGAAGGGGGCTTCATAATTCGCTATCACGACCAAGTGTTTCCGGTTTCGCCGCGGTCGCTACATGATCTACTTGCAACCGCAGCTGAACGATGCCGGTCGGACGACTTGTCCTGTATCGGCGATAGTCTCGGTCAGCTCCCCGTGTCAACTGCCACCGATTGGGGAGCGGTGCGCCGGCGCCACCGCAATAACGAAGTCTTGCGCGGCCAATTGGCGCGTTTGTGCCGCGAGCAACCGAAGGTCGCCACAGCTCTGGATCAAGTCGCGGCGGAGGTGAATTCTGCCCCCGATCAGTTGGACGCTTTACTCGAGCGCCAGAATTATCGGCTTGCGTTCTGGCGCACCGCCGCTCAAGATCTCGGTTACCGGCGCTTTTTTGACATCAATACGCTCGTCGGCCTGCGAGCTGAAGACGAAACCGTCTTCGCGGAGACCCATGCGCTCATCCTCCAGTGGTTGACGAAAGAAGTGCTTGACGGCGTACGGGTGGATCATCCGGACGGCCTTCTCGATCCTCAACAGTACTTCCAGCGTCTTTATGAAGCCCGCCCCCAAGCCTGGATCTTGGCAGAAAAGATCCTGGAACCGGGAGAACGCCTCCCCAAATCATGGCCTATCGCCGGAACCACCGGCTACGATTTCATTTACCGGCTTACCAACCTTTTCGTCGACCCCGCCGCAGAGGCGCCGTTGACGAAGCTCTATGCCGATTTTACCGATGAGCCGACGGACTTCGGCAGCGTGGTGCGGGAGAAGAAAACTATGGCAGTGCGCGAGCTACTGGCCAGCGACGTCAATCGGCTGACGGCCCTGCTGGCAGAAATATGCGAGCAGCACCGCCGACATCGCGATTACACCCGTCACGAGCTGCATGAAGTATTGCGTGAGGTTATCGTCGCTCTTCCGGTGTACCGGACTTATGTGCGCGCTAAGCTCGGACAGGTGAGCGAAAATGATGTCCTTACCATTACGGAATCTGTAGAGTCCGCAAAGGCGAACCGGCCGGATCTGGACGAAGATCTGTTCAATTTTTTTCGCGACATCCTTTTACTGCGTGTGCGGGGTGAATGTGAAACCGAGCTGGTGATGCGCTTCCAACAACTCACCGGCGCCGTAATGGCTAAGGGAGTGGAAGATACCGCTTTCTACTGCTTTAACCGTTTTGTCTCGCTGAACGAAGTCGGAGGCTGTCCCGGACGTTTCGGCTTGTCTATAGAAGAGTTTCATCGAGCGTGCGCCGAAACGCAGGCAGAGTGGCCTCGCTCTATGCTCGCCTCATCGACTCACGATACCAAGCGTAGCGAAGACGTGCGAGCGCGAATTCACTTGCTGTCGGAAATTCCGGAACGGTGGGCTGAAGCGGTAAGGAAGTGGGCGATTTTAATTGAACGGTACCGCCATGACGGCTTCCCCGATCGCAACGCGGAGTATCTATTATATCAGACCCTTGTCGGCGCGTGGCCAATCGAAACGGAGCGCGCGTTGGCCTACATGGAAAAGGCCTCCCGGGAAGCCAAAGTGCACACCTCATGGACCAATCCGAACCCTGTTTATGATGACGCGTTACGGGGCTTCATCGAAGGAATCTTGAACGACCGGGAGTTCAAGGCTGATTTGCAGAAATTTGTAGAGCCGCTCATTGAGCCCGGACGAGTGAACTCTTTAGCCCAAACGCTCATCAAATTAACGGCACCGGGCATTCCTGATTTTTATCAAGGCACGGAACTCTGGGATTTGAGCTTGGTTGACCCCGATAACCGTCGCCCGGTTGATTATGACATGCGCCGTCGGCTGCTATCCCAATTGGACGGAATGACACCGGAAGAAATCTGGAGTCGCATCGATGAGGGACTGCCTAAGCTCTGGGTCATTCGGCAGACGCTCAAGCTAAGACAATGCCGAAGCCTTTTAAAACCAGACAGCAACTATCGCCCGCTTTGGGCGCGCGGAGCGAAGTCCATTCACGTGGTGGCGTTCGCGCGCGGAGAACATGTAATAACTGTCGTGCCTCGTCTCGTTATCAAGCTCGGCGGAAACTGGGCTGATACCGTGATCGAGCTGCCCAATGGGCGTTGGCATAACGCGTTAACTGATGAAATATGCAATCACGGTGACGTACGGTTAAAGGATTTGTTTAAGCGATTTCCCGTGGCTCTTTTGTTCAGAGAAGGTGCCTCATAGGGTTGCGAGGAGCGAACGAACAAGCGCGCACGCACGCGTGCGTTTCGGTTATCACTCATCCAAAGGAGTCCACTATGAGCGACGATGCGCAACCTAAACCGGTTAAGGACACTTCCTTGACGCGGCGGGTCATCATCTATGCCGTCTTGCTACTCGTGGGGTTTCTGCTCGGCTTCGTCCCAATGTGGCTCAAGTACCGTGAATCCTCCGCTAGTCTTTCTGAAGCAGAGCAGCAATTAAACCCAGCCAGGAGACAGAATACCCTTGCATCCGCAGTCATTGACGCGCGGCGGGGCGATTATGAGCCGGCCCGTCAAGCTGCCAGTGACTTTTTTAATTCCTTACGGGCGGAGACCGACAGAGGGAATGAGTCGACCCTCTCGCAGGCACAACGAGAGGGAGTACAGGCGCTTTTTAAACAACGTGATGAGATCATCACTCTGCTTGCTCGTGGTGATCCTGCCGCCGCAGATCGGCTCTCTGATCTGTATGTGTCATATCGTAAGATAATGAAGGAAGGGGGAACATCTATGAGCCCAAAATCCTAAATTATTCTCAGATTGCTTACGAGCGAATATCGCGCTTTGCACAGAAGAGGTGAACAACATGAACCTGACACCCCTCCGACATATTATCGGCAGCCGGAAGCACAGTATGCTCCCCGATACAGTTTCTGCCAAACTTAAAATATCCAAACCGACTTGGTATCAGGCCATCGCCAAGTACGCGCACTCGAATCTCCGCAAATCGCTCTGGCAACTCCTCGACACGTTCATTCCTTATTGCGTCGTTTGGGTTCTGATGCTCCGTACAGTTCAACGGGAGTATCCCTATTGGATCACTCTGGCGCTGGCAGTGGTGGCGGCAGGCTTCATGGTACGCATTTTTATCCTTTTCCACGATTGCTGTCATGGTTCTTTCTTTGCCTCGCGCCGGGCAAACACAGTCCTGGGCTATGTCTCAGGTATTTTGACATTCACACCGTTTGAAGACTGGCGGTATGCCCACAATCTGCATCATGCCACGGCTGGAGACCTCGATCGTCGGGGCGTCGGGGCTATTCGGACGATGACGAAGGAGGAGTATTTGGCAGCGCCGACACGAAAACGGCTTGCGTACCGGATCTATCGGAATCCCTTCGTCTTGTTTGGTCCGGGTGCGGCACTTCTGTTTTTATGGTTCCAGCGATTTTCTAGCAAGGGTGCCGGAAAGAGGGAGCGCAACAGCGTGGTTTTCACCAACCTGGCGCTTCTGGTCGTTATCGCAGTGGCGAGCTTGACTGTTGGTTTTCAGACCTATGTGCTTATTCAGTTGCCTATTATATTGATTGGCGGGGCCTTGGGGTTGTGGTTGTTCTATGTCCAACATCAGTTTGAAAATGTGTATTGGACCCGTCACGAAGCTTGGGACCCTCTGCGAGTGGCGCTGGAGGGTAGTTCTTATTTGAAGTTGCCGAGAATCCTCCAGTGGTTTTCAGGCAACATTGGTCTGCATCACATTCACCACGTTCGACCAAACATTCCCAATTACCACCTGCAACGTTGCTACGATGACATCGCGGCCTTCCGGACAATCAAACCGATAACAATCCGGACGAGCTTCAGGACGCTGCGACTAAGCCTGTACGATGAAAAGCAGAAAAAAATGATTAGTTTTCGTTCGTTGCAGGCCCGGGCTTCGGGCTAAGGGTAAACCGCCGGATTGATTTCTCCTCAATTGCACTGATAAGCAAACAGTCTAGTTCTAGTCCGACCTTTTGGTCGAAGCTCTCGACGCTTTCGACGAACCTTCCCTCCTTTTCACTCTAGCAGGCCCAAGAAACTATCGGAAAATCCAGCCTTTCCCTCACCACAAGGTCTGGCACACAACCTGCTCTATGACCAGGGTCGGAACGGGTTCCGTCTGGAACCGGTTCGACTCTTAAAACCAAGTTTACCCGAACATGATTCAACAGACTCCTCAAGCAGAGAAGTTCAAGCAACAAATGTGTGAGTCATTGCAGCACGAGACCTTAAATTCTCGAGCCGTCAAGATTGGAAGACACGCGAACGTCGATCCGCGCAGCATTCGCATCGAACGCTGAAGATTTCGCATGAGGAGTTGTCCGAGATGGTGGGGACGACGCGGCCTCGGATCAGCGTGTTTATGTAACGATTTCGTAACCTGGGACTGATTGAGACCAACATGGATCAGTTTCTCATCAT
>DASTOD010000781.1:0-2391 GCA_035762645.1 Binatia bacterium
GCACGCTGCAAAGCGCAATTAATTCCCTGCCTGATGGCGGAATCGTCCAATTTAGAGCCGGCGATATCGACATGACGGAACAAATCTTCATCCGGGGCAAACGGCTCGAGTTCGTTGGCGCCGGATCAGGTCTCAATAAAAGGGGGCGTTTGACCCGCCTCATCGGTACTCCACCCAGCCCAGTTGTGGATGAAGCGGGCAATCTGATTCTTCGCGCTGAGGCCGTGACAGGCATGTTCAACCTGATTGCCGCGCAGGTGGTATTTCGCGACGTCATGATTACAGGTACCAACGCAGCCGCCGTCATCCACGATGATGAGGCCGGTAACTCGGCCCCCGCTATCTTTCAGGATATGGTCATTGATGGGAGCGGACGTGGCATTCTTTCGCTAGGCTCCGGTACTTTGACCATCAAGGATACTGTGATCCAAAACACCTTATGGCACGGCGTTTCGATGAAAGCACCGTTCCATGGCGAGCTGACAATCCCAAATCTCATCCTGGATGATTCGAAGATACTTCACTCCGTTTGTGGGGGGACCTACTTCGAGAATACGACCGTGTTCCTCAGCGACGTCACTGTTATCGGCGCCTTATGCGGCGGCATTGTAGGGTACAAAAGCACAGGTGTGATCCTGGACTCACTACTTCTTGACAACTACAAGGCCGGGATCATCCTCGTCGAAGCCACGGGAAGTCCTCTGATCCGCGACAATACTATTGTGCATACGCTACCAACGCTGAGCCTTCAGAATTGGGGGGACGGTGTCTCGATCTTCTCTTCTCCTGATGTCTTCCTGGATCGCAATACGATCCAGGACAGTGCCCGCGCGGGGGTTGGCATTTATGGCAGTGGTGTCAGTCTCCAGGATAATACGATGACCTGCTCAGCATTTGATATTGATGTTGAGACTCATAATAGTATTCCCCCCAATCCTCAAGATCTGGGCGGCAACCAGTGTGGCTGTGGCGACCCCCTGGGGGAGTGTGAGGCAGTCAGCTCTCAACTGGTGCCGGATCTAGGGAACCTGGCGCCTTAGCAGGGAAGCTAGCTTGTTTGAGAAAAACATACTTAACCCCAAAATTAATGCAGGACGCAGACACTTGCACCTGGCGCAAGTACAGGTGTGAACGCTGATCAACGTAGATTTAAAGACAAGATCAGCATCCCAAAGAATGACCCATCGGCGAAAGATGAGATTCGGGGTGAGTCATGTTACTACCCGGCTTGCACGGCGCTTCATAACTGAATACTGTCCTCTATAAGAAATCGCCCTCAGGTGTCTGAGGGCGATTTTTGTGTTCAAAATCACCCAATGCTTCAATGGCGTCCTGGGTCTATCCGGACATGGAAGGGGTTACCCTCTCAAAAAGCTTCCCGCGCTCACGAAAATATCCATCAACGATTTTCGCTCCTGCAAATCATCCACATACACGCCGTTGCGTGCGCGGGAGGAATGGATCATCCTCCAGCCGCCGAGGGAAATGCCAACATGTGTGATTTTGCGGTTACTGTCGCTTTCGGCGAAGAAGAACAGGTCACCGATTTCGTAGGGTGGCTCCACGAGTTTCGCCGCGGCGTGTTGCATATCGGCATCACGTGGAATGGCCACTCCAACCCAGCGATGAACTAGACGTGTCAAGCCAGAACAGTCAATACCATTGCCGCTGGTGCCGCCCCACAGATACGGGATGCCAATCAGGCGCTGCGAGTCCTCAACGATTGCCTGGCGTTTACCTTCAAGCGATTTAGGTAAGTCATCCAGCGCACGCAGATGATGAGAAAGCATCCAGCCAGATCGATTCGCCGTTACACAGGACCAGCTATTGCGCATCTCCTCAACCACCAGACCTGTTCCACTTACCAGGTGGGTCATGATCTGGCCAGTTTCGTCTGGTTCTGCGCGTAGTTCGATGGCTGGCGCGAGCACGAGATGGGTGGGTGCGGGTGCAGGTCCCTCGCCCAGGTACAGACGATAAGCCCAGCCCAGATACCCGTCATGTTGGCGGGTGAAGACCCATTTGCCCTGTTCATCGAGAACCTCCAGTTCGGCGCCGTAGGTCAGCTCGCTTGAGAGGGCCATGCCAAACGTCGGTCTTTCGTATAGCCCTGTCAGGTTCGTCGTCACATGGACGCGCTCATGAGTCCCTGTGTTGAGGATGCGGATCGAAGCAGTGTCCAGCTTTCGGCCGGGGAAGAGGCGCGGCAGTTCGTCCAGTTGCGACGCGTCGAGCACGCGGCCGCTCAGGGTGACCGTCTCGTTGGTCTCGGAATCAATTTTCACATCGAAGAGCGACGTGCGGGGGTCAACGGATTTGGCGAAGTCTCCAAGGATGTTTGTCATGCGACGATTGTAACGAGTTGTGTTAAGATATGCAATGTGCCTCATA
>DASTOD010000782.1:0-5438 GCA_035762645.1 Binatia bacterium
CGCAGAACCTCCGCGTTTCCCCTGGCCGGTCCTGTCCAGCTCCTCGATATCGTCGGTTGTATAGTGCAGCGTCACGGGAGTGGGCGCCGGCGGCGTCTGATAACCGCACTGCACCACGCATTTGTCGCCATCGACGGTTAAATCGAAGGTCTTAAGCGTGCGCGATTCCAAATCCTGCCCAATGCAACGCAGGGCGACAACGTAAGAAAAGCCCGGCACGAAGCTCGGTTTGCGCGCCGATGCGCGGTCTCTTGCGAATTGTGAAACCATGGAAGTGACCTTTGAAACCGAATGATAAGAGCAGCGGCAGAAAAAATCAACTAATTCTAATGCCGCGCATCGCGGGGTTCGGTGCGGCGCAATTCGATCTGCGGCTAGATGGAGGTCTGCGTCGGCGCCAGTGGCAGCAGTCGACGCGACTTACCGATCAAATAGGCGGCGGCGCGGAGAGCGGATCCATCACGCCGATCATACTGTCGCGAGTGACCAGTTTTTCGAGTTCGCCTTCGGTGAACTTTTCCGTGCCCGCGGGGCGCAAGGGGAGAACGAGGTAGCGAATGTCTGCGGTGCTGTCGTGGACGCGGACCTCGACATCGTCGGGCAACGTGAGGCCGAATTCACGCATCACGCCGCGTGGGTCATTAACCGCCCGTTGGCGATAGTTCAAGCTCTTGTACCAGTCGGGCGGCCTGCCAAGAATCGGCCGCGGGTAGCAGGAGCAAAGCGTGCAAACCACCACGTGACGGACCTTTTCGGTGTTCTCCAAAACGACGAATTCATTGATGCTGGTCGCGTCGATGCCTATCTCTACGCACGCTTTCTTCGGATCGTCGATAAGGCGTGCCTTGAAGTCCGGATCGAGCCACGCGCGCGCCACAAGCTTGGCGCCGTTGGCGGGGGAGCGCGCCTCCTGATAGTCGATTTGACACTGGATGTCTTTTTCTGACAGTACGCCTTTTTCGAGCAGCAGATCGCGGATCGCGTAGATCCGCTTGGCATAGTAACTCAATTCATGCCTGGGATGGTCATGTCCGTGATTGCCAGGGATCTCGCTGGAATCGTGAGTAGTGCCCACCGGATCGTCCTCCTATGCGGCTGGATCCAGCCAATGTTCATAGATATCGACAAGCACCTTGTCCTTCGCCCCCGGGGATTTTCCCCAGACGTCGATTTGGTTGAAAGCGACTAGATACAACGTGCGCTTGGGCAGGCCGTCACCGCCGAAGGCAAGAGACTCCGGGTTCAGAAACTCGCCGTAGACGCGTTCGATCCATCCGGTCTTGCCTCGGATATAAAAAGGCGTGCGGATGTGGCCCGGCCGATCGTCGGAGCGCACGCGCACAGCGTCACCCGGCTTGAACTTGCCCGCTTTTTGCCTCAAGGCTCTCCCCATTTGGTTTCGAATTGGGCGAGCTTGCGGTCGATTTCCTCGCGCGTGAGGATTTTTTTCTCGATCAGAATAGCTTCGAGGCTGGCAATCCAACGCTCGTAATAACTGAGATTGCGGTAGGTTTCAGAATCCATCTGCTCGCGGGCGCGGCGCATTTCGTCCGTACGCTTGACTCCCCTGGCGCCTAAAGCTTGATTGACGGCATCCGCGAGAATTTCCCAATCGGAAAGGTGATGCTCGGTCTGATCGATAGGACCTGCGCCGGGGAGCCCACCGATGTCATGATGTCCGCGCGCCATAGATCATCCTCCCTCATCCCTTCAGACGGCGAGCGAGCGCGGCGTGCTCCTCTCGAATGGCCGAGGGCAGCCGGTCGCCGAAGTTATCGAAGAAATCCATTTGACCCTTGAGATTGTGCTTCCAACCCTCGCGATCGACCGCAACGAGGCGGTTCAGATCGGCGGCGGAGAGTTTTAGTCCACCGCCATTCAAGCTCGACGGCTTCGGCACGTAACCGATAGCCGTCTCCGTCGCGTCGCCTCCGCCTTGGCTCCGTTCAATGACCCAGCGCAGTACCCGCAAATTTTCGCCGAATCCTGGCCAGAGAAACTGGCCCTGATCGTTGCGCCGAAACCAGTTGACCCGGAAAATCGTCGGCGGATGGGTCGCGCGCTTGGCCATCGACAGCCAGTGGCTCCAGTAATCCCCCATGTTATAGCCGCAAAAAGGCAACATCGCCATCGGGTCCCGGCGCACCACGCCGACCGCTCCGGTGGCCGCGGCCGTCGTCTCGGAGGCGAGCGTGGCGCCGAGAAAGGTTCCATGTTGCCAATCGAAAGCCTGATATACGAGAGGCACCAACTTCTGTCGCCGCGCGCCAAAAAGAATTGCGCTAATCGGCACGCCCTGGGGTTTTTCCCAGTTCGGGGAATAAGTCGGCGCCTGTTGGATGGATACGGTAAAGCGCGCGTTCGGGTGAGCCGCCGGATGCCCGCTCTTGGGGTCCCACGGCTTGCCGCGCCAGTCCACGGCGCTTTTCGGTGCGGGATCATCGTGGCCTTCCCACCAAACCGTTCCATCCGATCTGAGCGCGACATTGGTAAAGATCGTATTCTTTTGGATCATGCGCATGGCATTAGGATTGGTCTTCGATCCGGTGCCCGGCGCGACGCCAAAGAACCCCGCCTCGGGGTTGATCGCCCAGAGTCTTCCGTCCGGACCGACACGAAGCCACGCGATATCGTCGCCGATGGTATGGATCTTCCAACCTTTCATGGCCGGCGGGGGAACCAGCATCGCCAAATTGGTTTTCCCGCAGGCGCTCGGGAAGGCGCCGCAGATATAGGTGACTTCGCCCTGCGGATTTTCAACGCCTACAATCAGCATGTGCTCGGCGAGCCATCCCTCCTGCTGTCCCAGCTTGCTCGCGATGCGCAACGCCAGACATTTCTTGGCGAGGAGCGCGTTGCCTCCATATCCTGAACCTACCGACCATATCGTATTGTCCTGCGGGTAGTGGCAAATGAAGCGCCGCTCGATGTCGAGGTCGGCCTTGGAATGAAGACACCGCGTGAAGTCATCGGAAGGACCGAGATGATCGAGGGCGGCCTTTCCCATCCGCGTCATCATCCGCATGTTGAGCACGACATAAACACTGTCGGTGATTTGAACGCCGACCTTGCTGAAAGGCGAACCCGACGGACCCATGAGAAACGGGATCACGTACATCGTCCGCCCGCGCATCGAGCTCGCGAATATCTTCGACAGCCGGTCGTATGATTCCGCAGGCGCCATCCAGTTGTTGTTGGGACCCGCGTCCTCCTGCTCCTCGGTGCACACAAAAGTCAGATTTTCAGTGCGCGCGACATCGTTGAGCGCGCTCCGGTGAAGATAACAGCCCGGCAACTCCTTTGAGTTTAGCGGGATCAAATCGCCGCATCGAACCGCGGCTTCGGTGAGCCGTTCGCGCTCTGCTTCCGACCCGTCGCACCAGAAAACATCATCCGGCCGGCACAGGGACGTCACTTCTTTTACCCATTTTCGCACATGTGCGTTGGAGGGTACGGTTCCGGTTACGTTACTCATGGGTCGATTCCATCCTGTTGTGTCCTTCACCTATCAAGCTATCCGATCAAACGCAAAAATGTCAACCAACGCTTTTTTGAGTTACTAAGCATTCATGGGTTGGTAGACATACGACTACCACGGGACGAGCCATGTAAAGCGCGGGCACAAGAACATAAAGGTTACGTTCAAGCCCGGCCTGATGGAATAACCACCCTTGGAGTGGACGGGGCGGCGGCCTACAAGGCACAGGCCCATTGACCGCGCTTGGAAGGGCTCGCCCCGTGGTTTCTGAGCCTTGCAACATGTCAACATACTTATGAACTGCTTAATAAAGTTCGAGTCCTGAGTCTCGAGTTGAACCCGAAACCGAGACTCGAGACCCGAAACGTCGATTTTGCGGTGCTAGGCTCGGAACACGCGACGAAGCCGCCAACGACCGCCCGGCATTTCTTCATCCCAGCCCGCCAACGCCACCAGATTGCCGCGGCGATCAAGGATGCGCACGACCGTCTCGTCGGCACGAGGTTTTTCGATGTGTGCCAAAGTTTCTTGCTGTCCTTGTCGAAGTCGCGAAAGCCGCCGGTCCTCCCAGGTCACCGCCGGCAGATGCGCCAGCGCGGCCGGCAAGGAGAGCAGGGGGATCTGCTTATTGGCAGCCAGCCGCTCGAGTTCGTCGAGAGTTATCGCTTCCGTAACCGACAGATGCCCGCAGGCGATTCTCCTGAGGCTCTTCAAATGCGCGCCGCAGCCCAGAAACGCGCCCATATCCGCCGTCAACGTACGCACGTAGGTTCCGCGAGAACAAGTGACGTCGAACTCTATCTCGACCTCGTTCAGTTGTCGCAATACCAAAGCTTCAATACGAACCAGGCGCGGCTCGCGCGGAACTTCTTTGCCCTGGCGGGCCAGCCGGTACAAGCGGACCCCGTCTCTTTTCAAGGCGGAAAACATCGGCGGAACTTGTTCCAGATCGCCCGTGAACTGCCGCGCCAGGCGCTCCAGTTCGGGCATTCCTAAAGGTGGCACCGAACAGACCTTCAGGATTTTTCCGGTGCGATCTTGCGAGTCGGTCTCGACGCCCAAAACCAAGACACCACGGTAGCTCTTCGCTGCGGTCAGGTAAATGTCGGCGATTTTGGTGCCCTCATTTAACCCGAGAAGGAGCAGACCCGACGCAAACGGGTCTAATGTCCCCAGGTGGCCGATCTTCTTGGCCCCCATACCGGCCTTGACCCGGCGCACCACATGGGCGGAGGAGGGGCCTTCCGGTTTGTCGACTAGGAGGATGCCGCTTTGGTTCACCACTGGTTTCAGGGGCTGCTGAGAGTTTCGCGTGGGAGGGGCTGAGCGGAGAATCAAATTTTGTCTTTGACTTGGTTCAAAAGATCTTCAATGCGCCGGGCCTCATCTTCGGTTTCATCGTAAAGAAATTCTATGGTCGGAACGAAGCGCAGATTCAGTTGCTTTGCCACTTTCGAACGAATGAACCCCCCGGCGCTCTTGAGACCCGCCATGACTTCCTTTTTGCCTTCATGTCGGCCAAGCAACCGAAAATAGATCCGCGCGTGTTTGAGATCTTTGCTGACCTTGGCGCCCGTCAGGGTGACGGCACCGATCCGAGGATCGCGAATTTCCTTCCGCAAAAGCTCTGAAATGACTTCGATGAGCAGGTCGCCCACTCGGTCCGAGCGCTGATAATCCATAAACCACGTGACCGCCGGTATCAACAATGAAAAATTTCGATCTTCGTCTCCGCGACCTGTGCCAATCCCATGCTGTCCACAAAGGCTGCCACCTTCTGGAGTGTTGCGTCCACGACCGGTCGGCTGCTGCCGACAACGCCAAAGCCCAGCAAGGCGCTTTGCCACAGGTCCTGATCGCCACACTCGGTCACTGAAATATTGAATTGATTTGCGACCTTGGCTTGGATCCTTCGCAACACTCCCCGCTTGCCCTTGAGAGAGTGGTTCTCCGGCAGGAT
>DASTOD010000783.1:0-3648 GCA_035762645.1 Binatia bacterium
TGTTCGCAAGCGGCTGAAGCAAAACAAAAGTCAGCGCCGAAGCGTCACAAGCTTCCGGCCACCTTGGAAACCACGCAGTGGGGCTGGCTCGATCCTAACGAATCTCCGAAGCTTACCGTCGACTCGGGGGATATCGTTTCGATTGAGACCATGATGCATTCCCATAACAAGATTCAGCCTGGCACGTCGATGGAGGAGATCGTCGCTTTGAGGAAGGCCAATCCCGGCGGAGGTCCTCATTCGGTGACAGGTCCCATCTATGTCAACGGCGCCGAGCCTGGAGATGTGATGGAGATTCGCATCCTAAGAATTACCCCTAAGCCGTTCGGCGTTAACTTCAATCTCCCCGGAAAGGAATTCCCCACGATCGGCGCTCTCGCTTCGGAATTTCCCGAAGGTTACGTCAAGTACTTCAACCTTGATTGGAAGAATCGCCAAGCTCAGTTTAAACCGGGAATCACGCTCGACCTAAAGCCCTTCCCCGGAACCCTGGCGGTCGGCATCGACCCGAACGATCCCTCTCCACGCAAGGGCGGGACGAAGGATCCGATGGCGCCCGTTTCAACTCTTCGACCGTGGAAGAACGGCTCGAACATGGACCTAAACGAACTCCAGGAAGGAAGCATCATTTACATTCCGGTGTTTCTTAAGGGCGGACTGGTATGGACGGGAGACTCTCACTGCCGGCAGGGAAACGGCGAGATCAACCTCACGGCTCTTGAGTGCGCCTATCGGGAGATTGCGCTCCAGTTGATCGTGCGCAAGGACATGAAGCTCGAATGGCCGCGCGCAGAGACGCAAACGCACTGGATCCTGATGGGCTTCGATGAAGATCTGAATAAAGCGATGGTGAGCGCGGCACGGGAGACGGTCGACTTCCTCGCGAATCAAAAAATGGTGCCTTTGGATCGATACGAAGCCTATGCCATCACCTCGATGGTGGCTGACTGTCGCGTGACCCAAGTGGTCGATATCCGCAAAGGGGTCCACTGCATGGTACCAAAGTCCATTTTTACAAAGAAGAAATAACGGGTGCTTTACGCGCTTGCAATCTTCCTGCTGTGGACCGCAGTTGCATGGTCGGCCGAGCCGCTCTATATCGTCACCACCTCGACAGATCTTAAATCGTTGGTCGAAGCAGTAGGCGGGGAACGGGTTCGGGCAGAAAGCCTGGCGCCCCCCCTTCAGGATCCGCACTCTGTTGAGCTGAAGCCAGGCCAACTCGCCAAGGTCAAGGCCGCCTCTCTACTCGTGAGGATCGGCTTGGACCACGAGCCCTGGCTCGGCCGGGCGCTCGGCACGCTGGGTGATTCGCGCTTCGCGCGCGAAAGTCCCCATTACCTCGATACCTCAAGAGACATCCACTTGCTCCAAGCCGAAACTCCGAGATTGAGAGCCGATAAAGGGGCTCACCTCCATGGTTTCGGCAACCCTCACTACTGGCTCGATCCGGAGAATGGCCGCCCTATGACCGGAGCGATACTGGCAGCGTTGCTTCGCCTCGCTCCTGCGGAGCGTTCCTACTTTGAGGCCAACAGAAAACGATTCCTCGACCGACTTGATCGCTCACTAAAAAGCTGGTTACAAACCATGGCACCCCACAGCGGCAAGCGAGTGGTCGCCGTTCATGAGACCTGGCCCTATTTCGCCCAACGCTTCGGTCTCACTATTGTCGCTGTCGTCGAACCGACTCCGGGAGTTCCACCCACGCCATCGTATCTTGTTGGCCTGGTTAAGAAGATGCGAGATTCAGGCATAAAGTTGCTGATCGCCGACCCTTATTCGAATGCGTCGACGGTAAGGCAGGTGGCAACTCAAAGCGGCGCGACCACCGTTACACTGATTCCTTCGGTGGGTGGAGATCCAGGAGCGACGGATTACTTCAGTCTCTTTGACGTCAACATCAAGCGCCTTTCACAAAGCGCAGTGACCGCACAGTGATAGAGTACAACCGGTTCAAATCGTTCAAGACGTTCAAACCGATTTGGAACGGATCCCTACCCTCTAATCAGAGACCGCTTGAACTGCTTGAACTGCTGGAACGGTTTGCACTGTTTCGAGTTTAGAGATGAGACGCTTGTGATTGAATTTCTCTGGGTGCCGTTCCTGGCCTGCTTGGTGCTGACAGGCATTCACGTCTATCTGGGTCTCCATGTGCTGGCCCGCGGCATCATCTTTGTTGATTTGGCTCTGGCCCAGGTAGCGGCTTTGGGCATCACCGCTGCGCTGCTAGCCGGACACCCGATCCAAAGCGCGGCAGCCTACTGGTATGCTCTGGCGTTCACCTTGGGCGGAAGCCTCCTCTTCGCCATAAGTCGAACGCATCGAGCGGCCATCCCTCAGGAAGCGATTATCGGCATTGTCTATGTCGTGTCCGCAGCGGCTGCTGTCCTGATTGTCGATCGAGCGCCACAAGGAAGCGAGCATATCAAACAGCTTCTGGTGGGAAATATCCTTACGGTCACGCTGAGAGAGATTGCGAGCTTGGCGCTGCTGTACGCGATCGTAGGCGCGCTTCACTGGGCGGTCCGCAAACCGCTCTTACAGATCTCATTCGACCCCGCGGCGGCCGTCAAACAAGGGCGGTGGATTGGTTTGTGGGACTTCCTCTTCTATGCTTCGTTTGGCTTTGTCGTTACCAGCTCCGTGCAAATTGCGGGCGTCCTGCTGGTTTTTTCCTATCTGATTGTCCCCGCCGCCATCGCTGCCCTTCTCGCTCACTCGGTAGCCACGCGATTGGCTGTCGGCTGGGGATTGGGTTTTATCGTCAGCGTTGCCGGTCTTGTCGCCTCTGCTAACTGGGACCTTCCCACCGGCGCGGCTGTGGTCACGACCTTTGGCGCCTTCATGGCGGCCGTTGCTTCTGGTGTCGCCCTGAAAACGGTCATTGGTGAGACCAGAGCCAAAGGTCTTATCGCGCTCAGGCACTGCGGTATGGCTATTTTTGCCGTAATCGGCGTGGCGGGCACCTTGCTTCTCGTTTTGCCCCGGATGGATCATCACTGGCTTGACTGGATCGAAAAGACATGGCCCTCGGTCCAACTCACGTTCCTTACCTCCGACGAGCGTGAAACTTATTGGGACAGTCAAGCGGCGGTTCAGCAAGGGCTCGCCGAGATCAAGCAAATTCGCGAAGTGCAGCAGGAGATACAGTGGGGGACACGAGAGATCTCCACGGAGCAGCAGGAGCGTCTCAGACAGTATTTGGCGAGCCGAAGTGAAATTACCGCGGGTGACCAGATGGTGCTCAACCATCTTCGAAGCCAAGCCAGAACTCGCCAACGCCTTTGGTTGGGGATCCCGCTCTTGGGAGTCGGAGCGTTCGGCGCCGGCGCCCTTCTGCGGCTCGGCATAAAAACCGAATGAAATCAGAGAACCTTAAGGCTTACCGCGTCCGCGGGCCTGTTGTTCGGCGGGCGCACGATCACCCGCCTGTTTCGAGCCGCCCGATTTAAAAATCTCGCTGAGGACGATTCCGCGCGGGTCCTTCTCTTTAAGCGTGGCGATCAGCGCCTCACAATTGATGTCACGGCCGGTTGCGAGATCCCGGGGCTGAAACACGCTGGTGGCGAGCGTCACCAACACATTGAAAATTTTCTTGAGCAGCGAATCAGTCCCGGTTTTAAGCGGGTCGGGAAATGCCGAGAT
>DASTOD010000784.1:0-5590 GCA_035762645.1 Binatia bacterium
TCCCGTGTCGCCCTAACTCGCCGAAACCCACCTGATAGAAAATCGGAATCGCCTGGACCTCGCTGGCGCCATTGTGGTGAGCGCGAGCCGGATAGCCGAGATTGCGCACGTAGGCTGCGAGATCCGTCGCGATCTCCGTACACTTGGCGTAAACCCGCATCGCTTCTTCTTCCACGGCATTGGCGCCGTAGAGAACCTTTTCATAATCTTCAGCGACGCAGGCCACGATCACGAACTCATGGGATAGCTCCGCGCCGAGATCGATCATGTGCGGTTGCAAGCGGCAGATCCCGACCATGTTCGCGCCCAACTCCATGGCTTTAGCCTTGATCTGTTTAGCCATCTGCGCCGGATCGCTGCCTGCGACGCGTTGCGGGTTGACCGGGCCGTCGCGATACGGCGCCAGTTTCACCCAGCTATCGCGGTACGCTTGGACTTTAGGAGTCGCTGCCGTATAGTGCGGCGCCGTCTCCAGCCCTAGAGCATGAACCATGGAGGCCAGCACTGGATCGGCCATGCCTTGCTCCCGCCGTGGTGTTGTTCCGCGCATGATACTGCTCATGTAATCTATATAGCCGGTATGGTCACAGCGTTTTACTCCTCTGTCCAGGAGTCGTCGTGATATTCGAATGGGTTGAAATCAAGCGCCAATCCCCCATGTTGCGTTAAGAGTTTGTCATAGATCAACCCGCCGATTGCGGCCGCCCCGATACCCCAAAACGCACAATTTTTGAAATACGTTATTTGGGACTCCCCGGTTCGCCCGGCTCTTTCACCACGGATGACCTGGCCGGCATCGACGATCTTTCGCGCCATCGTCGGACGGTCGAGCGAGGCTTCCCAAAAGACTGCTGTCTGATCCAGCTCCTCCTGTCCCCAAACATTCGTCATCAAAACATCGGCCCTATCCAAAGTCCGGTCATCAATCTCGCGGCGCATTTGGTTGACGAGACCTCGCTTTAACAACGCTACATTGCTCGAAACAATCGAGGTCACATGCTGGCCGGGGACCAGCCAATCTCCATCAAAAACGGGAACATTCGAATTGGTTGCACATAGGATTACATCGGCGCCATCAACGACCTCTGCCGGTGAATCGACGGCGACAACCTCGATGCCCAGAACCGCGGTCATTTCGACGGCGAATCTTTCTCGATTCTCTCGTGTTGGACTGAAGACATGAGATTTTTTTATAGATTTTCGAATACACGTCAGGGCCAAGAGATGATGCCTGGCTTGGTCTCCGGCGCCGAACACCCCTGCGATTTCGCAGTCTTCTCGAGCGAGAAGATCAGTGCCGACCATTGAAGCGCAGGCGGTCGGCATTGCCACGACACTGTTCGCGTTCGGAAGCTCCTTGGGGTGCATTTCGCCTACCAGAATCAGCTTCAGGGCTGCCGTGTCGCTGTCATAAAGAACCAGAACCGGCCGCCCGCGGCGCGGATATCTTTGCCGATCGCCAAAAATCCGCACCAGCTCAGCATGCGTCATAATTCCCGTCGTGCCATGAGCGGGCGCTCCCCCTTGGTGCAGTGTAATTCTCACGTTTCTGGGCGTGTGCGTCCGGCGCCGAAGCTCCCCAACGAGAGGATCCTTCGCCCAGTTGCGAAACGCTTCGAGCACTGCATCGACCGCCTCCGACATCGTGAGGATGCCACGGTGGTCATCCGGTTTGGCTAAAATCGCGGCCGGAGCCCTCATTTGCCCTCGTTAAACCTCCCTCAGTCGAGAACGCCGACAGCCCATCGCCCAAGATCCAGTCCACCACCGCATCAGTTGACTGACTACTACTAAGTATATAAGTAGTCAACATGTTGGCCCGACGACCTGTTTCGCCCTTCCCTCTATATTTTAAAGTCATGCTCGAGATCAGAGAGAATATTCTCTCCGGAAAGTGGAGTCCTGGCTTTCAGATTCCGGGAGAGCTGGAGCTGGCACGACAGCGTGGTGTCAGCGCGATCACGATTCGTCAAGCCCTAGGCCACCTGGTTAGAGAAGGCTACGTCCGCCGCGAACGAGCCAAAGGGACCTTCGTCAACTGGACCGGCCCGCTACGGCAATCGATCAACCTGGAAGTCGAAGCAGAGGACCTGGTAACCCTGAAGCGCTACGGGACGAGTTTCAAACTCATCGCCGTCGAGGCCACCGATGCCCCCGAGGATATCAGGCAGAAATTTCGCCTTCCGACCAACGATCAGGTAACCCGGATCGTCCGGCTGCGGATGTCACGCGGCGAACCCATCGCCTATGTCATCTCTTATTTACCTTCCCGAATCGCCTCCAGAATCTCAGCGAATCGCCTTCGGCGGCAGCCCCTCTCGAATGCCATTGAAGCGACCCTGCGCATCAAAATCAGCGGGGTCAGACACGTGGTCGCGGCCAGGCTCTCGGATGATGTGGTCTCTGCCAATCTTGGGATTCCTGCGGGCTCTCCGGTCCTTTATGTCGAAAGAGATTATCTTCACAAAAAGAATATGGTTTTGAGAACCGTGGGATTCTACAGGAGCGATCTTTTCAGCTATGAGCTCAAACTCAGACGTAGCGGGGTTAAACAGAAGTAAATCCACGGAGGCGACATGTTAAGGATTGATGAACTCACTGATCTCGCCGCTAATCGGAGAAGTATTCGGGGATACGACAAGACAAGAAACGTTCCTGAAAAGATGGTGCGCGAGATTCTCGAGTGCGCCCGGTGGGCTCCATCCGGCGGCAACGGGCAACCTTGGGAATTCATCGTCGTCCGTGACGAGACAACTCGTCACCAGATCGCGGATATTTTCTTGAAACAGCAAGAGCACAAAAAGGAAATGGAGCTGGCCGTGCGCGGCGACGCGAAAATGACAGGCGATGGCTTCAGGCATGCGCCGGTTCATATCATCGTCTTGGGCGATCCGAGAGTCAAAGAGACCTATCCCGTTAGAACGATGTTGGATAAGGCCGATTCCCATTTTTACACCGGCCTTGCGAATGCCACTTTGCTGATGCACTTGGCGGCCACCTCTCTCGGCCTTGCCTCTCAATATGTGAGCGATGCCAGCTCACCCTATATGGAGACTATGCTCAAAGTTCTTCTTGGAGTGCCCGAACCGCTCCGAGTTTACCATCTGATCCCCCTGGGCTACGCGAGCAAGCCAATTCCCGCCCGGCCACGGCGCGAGGTGAATGAGATAACCCACCACGAGCGCTACGATATGGCGAAATATAGGAACGACCGCGAGTTTCAAAAGTTCGTCATGACGGCCAGCCGCAGAGGGTATTATGGGAAGCGCACCTGGGTGGAAGACGATAGCAATCGGTGAAATTGGGTTCGCCGGATAACCGGCAGTTCAAGAAAGAGAAAATCGAGATCGTGGCCTTTCAGTTGATCCGCTGGAGTAAGGCCAGGGAGATATCAGATCATCACGACTACGGGCCGAAGGGCATTTGTCTTAGGTCTCGGCCTCGGGAACGATTCGGCGGAAGGCTCACGAGCTAACTACTCTGGGTTTCACTGGCTTGCAGCAGATAGGCCTGGATAAACCGGTCGATGTCGCCGTCGAGAACGGCGTCTGTATTGCCGACTTCCAGATTGGTCCGGTGGTCTTTGACCATCCGGTAGGGATGGAGCACGTACGACCGAATCTGACTGCCCCAGGCGATATCTTTTTTGGTTTTGTGAAAGGTCTCCATTTTTTCCTTTTGCTTTTCGATCTCGAGGTCATAAAGCCGTGATCGCAGAATTTTCATCGCCATCGCCCGGTTCTTATGCTGTGAGCGTTCGTTTTGGCAGGCGACGACGATCCCGGTGGGAAGGTGGGTGAGGCGAACCGCCGAGTCGGTTTTGTTCACGTGCTGCCCGCCGGCGCCGCTCGACCGGTAGGTATCGACCCGCAGATCGGCCTCGTTGATCTCCACTTTGATCGTGTCGTCGACTTCCGGATAGACGAAAACAGACGCGAAAGAGGTGTGGCGTCTGGAATTGGCGTCGAAGGGAGAGATCCGCACGAGCCGGTGAATGCCCGCCTCGGCTTTCAGATAGCCGTACGCATAGTCGCCGGCAACGGTGAAAGTGACGCTCTTGACGCCAGCCTCTTCGCCCGGCTGATATTCCAAAATTTCTTTGCGGTAACCGCGGCGGTCCGCCCAGCGCAGATACATGCGCAGAAGAATCTCGGCCCAGTCCTGCGCCTCGGTGCCGCCGGCGCCTGGATGGAGGCTTACAATGGCGTTGCGACGATCGTCGGGCCCGCCGAGAATTTGCGCCAGTTCGGTCTCGGCCATCGCTTGCGCCACCTCGGCCACTCTGGCCGCGGCCTCGCGGAGGGCGTCTTCGCTTTTTTCGTCCTTGGCAACATCAAGGAAAAATCGGGCCTCTTCGAGACCTTCTTTGTGTTTTCCCCAGGCGTCGATGACCTCTTTAATAGAGGCCTGCTCCCTTAGAATGCCCTGAGCCCTTTCGCCATCGTTCCAGAAATCGGGCTTGGATGTGACTTCGTTGAGCTCCTGGTAACGCCTTTGCTTTCCCTCGAGGTCAAAGACGCCTCCGCAGTAGCTCGAGTCGCTGTTCGAGGTGGGCGAGTTGCTCTTTGGTTTCTTCCAACATTCTCTGACAGCCTTTCGTCCAATCCAGGGGTTCGTCTTATCTATAAGCTCAGCCGTCGCTGTGAAGCGATGGGCTGAACCGCCTGCGAGTAATTATACTCTCAATATCCCCTCGTCACAAAGCGCCCGATAAAGCTTCTTTTCCATGGCTCGCATGACCCTGGCCTGGCGCGCCGAACGCTCGTGGTCATAGCCGAGCAGATGCAGAGCACCATGGATGAGCAGCATGGCCAGCTCCTCATTTAACGTTCGTTGCCTCTCTTTGGCCTGCTCCTCTGCTTTTTCCACTGAAATAATAACGTCGCCTAACAAACTCAATCCCGCCGGCGACTCTTCCACCGGAAACGACAACACATCCGTAGGGGAGTCCTTGTGGCGAAACCGGGCATTGAGCTCTCTGATCTCGGCATTCCCCACCAGAGCAAGACTCAATTCCGCGTTCTCTTGGTGAAGTAGCTCTAAAATCTTGAGCGCAACCCGTTTCAGTTCGCGGGTAGGAAAGTTTTTGGCGGCGCCTCTACGAAGTATATCAACCGGCATCGTACGAAGTTGCGAGGTAGATCATAATTGACTTGGATTAGACGTTTTGCTACTAACTAAAAATCCCCGCCGAGAGGAGAGATAGATGACTTATATCATAGCTGAACCGTGCATCGACGTGAAGGATACCGCGTGCGTGGATGTCTGTCCGGTCGATTGCATCCATCCGACGAAAAACGAGAGCGAAGAGTTTGAGAAAGAAAAGAAGCTTTATATCGATCCCGAGGAATGCATTGACTGTGGGGCCTGCGAGCCGGTCTGCCCTGTCGAAGCCATTTTCGAGGAGGCTGCAGCTCCGGACAAGTGGAAACACTTCATTCAAGTCGACGCCGACTGGTACAAGCAACGTAAACGCTAAGTCGGCCCATCCCTTCACTGCAACACTACACTTTAAAGGCTGAGGAAACTCCTCAGCCTTTTTTTCTTCTATGCTTGTCACGCTGACGTGAACCCGCGTCAAAATTGACGA
>DASTOD010000785.1:0-4670 GCA_035762645.1 Binatia bacterium
GAGCAGTATGAAGAAGAGCAGAAACCACAGCATGCGGAACCGAAACGAGAAACGATTCATAGGAGCTAACTCCCGAGAGCAAAAACGCTAACATGAATTTTGGGGCGTGTAAACGGCAGCGGACGCGGTCGAACAAGCGCAAGGACTGAGTCGTACTACATGGCCGGTAGTTATGATCACTGGTCCTGTCTTCTGGGACCGTGTATAATTACCCTCGTATGAAGTTTTGGTTCGGCCTTCTGTTCCTGTGCGGTGGGTCCGCGTGGACTATGACTGTCTCGGCCGAGTACGACCTGATCCTGAAGAACGGTCGCAAGATCACCGTCCAAAGCTACCGGGAAGAGAGCGGTATGATCAGGTTCCAGGGGTTGGGAGGCGAAATCGGCATCTCCAAGGACCAGATTCAAACGATCCGAAAAGCCGGCGAAAATGAGCGACCCGCGCTCGATCTCTCACGACCCGAGGCCCTAACTCCACCGCGCGCTCCCGCTGGAGAAGAAAAAAAATCGGCGCCGCAAATCGCTGAACAGAAGAAAGTCGACACGCCGGAAAAAACAGCCGAGTTGAGAGCAAAAGAAGAAAAGGAATATCAGAAGAAACTGGCCGAGATGACCGGCCAGTTGCAAGCAGTCAGAGATCGATACGCGGCCGAGACAAGAGGCAATACCGGGTCGGATCCGGCTTTCTTTACAACTGAAGAGGCCTTTCGCGGCCATCATGAAGACTTGTTGTCTCGACTGAGAGACGCCCAGTACAAGGCGCAGGGACTCGCGACAGGCCAGGCTTCTCAATCCCCACCCCCTGCTCTTTCGGCGCCGCCCCCTTACACGGATCGACAAAAAGAGCTGAGCGATCTGCGAACCCAGATGAATCAACTTGAAAGTGAACGCCAGCGGCTGATCGACGAGATGAAGCAAAAGAATTTCAATACAGGATCTCTATTTTTGGAATAGCGATTTTAGTTTCTGCTTGACTGTTGGATCGTTACCGCACGACTTTCTTTTCACCCCTGCCTTCGATCCTCCCCCGCGATCGATCGGGGGAGGAAACAGGATGGGGCAAACCATAAACCAAAACCCTTGAAACGCGCTTTTGACAGTCAGAGCTGATCCGCGGCGGCCCGTAAACCCAATAGATAGCTCTGCACCCCGAATCCGGCGATCTGACCCACCGCCGCGCCCGCGATATACGAATGTTTTCTGAACTCCTCCCGTTTATAGATGTTTGAGATGTGCACCTCGACGGTCGGGAGTCCCGCCGCGGTAATGGCGTCCCTCAAGGCCACGCTGGAGTGCGTGTAGGCTGCCGGGTTGATGACAATGGCGCCGAACTCCAGCGGCGCTTGTTGAATCCAGGTGACCAGTTCACCTTCGCTGTTGGTCTGGCGAATTTCCACTTCGATTCCCAACTCTTTGGCTAACCCGTAGATTTTCTTGTTGACCTGTTCCAGGGTCATTCGCCCATAAATCTCGGGTTGTCTCTTTCCCAAGAGGTTGAGGTTGGGCCCGTTTAGGACCAGAACTTTTTTCTTCTTCGCCATCTCGTTTGCTTGTGGCTGTCAGGCAGACACCTTAGCGCCTGCACTATCTCTCTTGGCGCGGTTTGAGCCCTTGCGTCTTACGCGTCAGGCGTTTACGCCTCACCGTTTTTCCGATCCTTGTTTCTCACGCTCCGAGAGCGCCTAAGATCTCCCCGGGCGTAAGCCAGTGAAACTCTGTCCTGCCGATGCCGGCGCACACAACGAACTTGATTTTTCCGCCAGTCGACTTCTTGTCAAGCTCCATGGCCTGAATCAGATCTTGCATCCGTACGCCGGGCGGAATTTCCAACGGCAATCCCGCCTTCTTAATCAGCTTGCAAACCCGCTCGAAACTGCTTTGATCGCAGAACCCCTGCTGCACGGAAATCGCGGCGGCCTTAGCCATTCCGACACCTACGGCTTCACCATGCAGGAAGCGCGTGTACCCGGTGACGGCTTCCAAAGCATGAGCAATCGTATGGCCGAAATTGAGCACCGCGCGATTGTCCTCCTCGCGCTCGTCTTGCTCAACCACCTTAGCTTTGAGCGAACAGGATGACACAATGACTTGGCTCAATAGGGCGCGGTCCAGCACCATCAGCCTTTGAATCTTTTGCTCGAGGAGCTGGAACAGTTCGGGATCTCCGATAATGCCGTACTTGATAACCTCGGCGAGTCCCGCCACAAGCTCCCTTTGCGGGAGCGATTGAAGCACGTTGACGTCAATCAAGACCAATCGCGGCTGATAAAAAGCGCCGATCAAATTCTTTCCGTCCTGGTGGTTGACTCCGGTTTTGCCGCCGACGCTGGAATCCACCTGCGCCAGCAGCGTGGTGGGCACCTGAACATAGGGAACCCCGCGCAAGTACGTGGCGGCGGCGAAACCGGCGAGATCACCCACAACTCCGCCGCCGAGCGCCAGTACGCAAGATTTTCTTTCGAGTCGCTCAGTGATCAGCCGATCGTAAATCATAGCCAAGGATTGCATGTCCTTGTGCTCTTCGCCGTCAGGAACAAGTACCGGCACCACTTCAAACCCGGAGCGATCAAGCGCCTCTTGAACGGCATCGAGATACAGCTGAGCAACCGTGGGACTGGTAATGATGGCGACTTTGCCGCGCAGTCCCGCCTGCTGTAGAAACTCGCCGGCTTTCGACAACAAGCCGTCGCCGACGTAGATCGGATACGACCGACCTCCCAGATTTACGACTAAGGACTCCATGGCGGTCAGCTCGCGGTTTTCAGTAACTCGACGATTCTGTCGGCCACCTGTTCTATGGTCAAATCGCTGGTATCGACAAAGGCATCGGCTTGCGAATAATTTCTCTCGCGCTGTTTAAGAAGTTCTCCAATGCGCTCGTTGCGATCGTTGCCTTTAAGCAAGGGACGTTTGGTGCCGTTTCCCGCGCGCTTCACAATTACGTCCGGCGAAGCGGTCAGGCACACCAGCAGAGATCTCTGCTTGAGTAGCCGGAGATTCTCCTCGTCCATGACCACGCCGCCGCCGGTGGCGATCACTTGACCCTCCTGAGATAAGACTCCCGCCAACAACTCTTTTTCGCGCTGGCGAAAATAGGCTTCTCCCTTTCGGCTGAAGATGTCCCGCACTTTCATCCCTTCAGCTCGCTCGACGGTCTGGTCCAGGTCCACGAAACGCAGCTTCAGCTTGCGGGCGAGGGCTCGCCCCACCGCGCTCTTCCCGACAGCCATGAAACCGGTGAGAGCGATATTCTTTTTGGAACCGGGCGGCAATACCTTTGACTCGCCCCGAAAATTCTCTGGCATTGGCGGGACACCTGATCGCGCCTTGACCTTCGAACATCCTCTCCCTTGACGGGAGAGGATAGAGGTGAGGGTGCTGTCGCCGTACCCCTCACCCTGCCCTCTCCCGCAGGGGAGAGGGTAAGCTCCCTTTCGCTCCGTGGACTTTACCCAGGGTCGATTTAATGTGAACTAAAAGTTTTTGATCTGTTCCAGATAGCCCTCGTAGTTGCGCTGAATCTCGGGCAGCGAGTCGCCGCCGAATTTTTCCAAGAACGCATTGGCGAGCTCAAAGGCAACCACGGATTCGCCCACGACGGCGGCCGCCGGCGCGGCGCAAACATCGGAACGCTCGACCGACGCATCCGCCGGCTGCTTGGAGCGCAGCTCGACCGATTGCAGCGGGCTCATCAACGTCGAAATAGGTTTCATCGCCACCCGCACGACGAGAGGCGCGCCATTGCTCATGCCCCCTTCGGTCCCACCGGAATTGTTGCTGCCGCGGTAGAACCCCGTCGGTACGATGCGCGGCGTGCCCTCGGTAACCATTTTGCTCGGGTCAAAAAAGATTTCGTCGTGGACTTGAGAACCACGGCGCCGCGCCATCTCGAATCCCAGGCCGATCTCCACCCCTTTGATGGCTTGAATGCTCATCAACGCCTGGGCCAATCGGCCGTCCAGTTTACGATCCCATTGCGTATGGGTCCCCAGTCCGGGCGACAGGCCCAGGGCAACGACTTCGAAGATGCCCCCCAATGTATCTCCGTTCTTCTTGCACTCTTCAATGAGACCAATCATCTTCTCCTCGGCTTCTTTGTCGGCGGTACGCACGGGCGATTGTTCCGAACGGGCGTATCGTTCTTCGTAGGTCAGGTCATCGGCGACGGACGCGACGTTGCCGATCGAGCGGATATACCCCATCACTCGGATACCGAACGGCGCCAAGAGCTGTTTGCAGAAAGACCCGACGGCCGTTCTTGAAACCGTATCCCGGGCGCTGGCGCGTTCCAAGATATCGCGAATATCGGAGCGCTCGTACTTGAGAACCCCCGTTAGGTCGGCATGGCCGGGCCGCGGCTTGGTCACGGCAATTCTCTCATCGCGGTCCTCAGGCGCTGCCGACATTTTCTTGGTCCAATTCTTCCAATCGCGGTTTTCGATGCCAAGCGCTACCGGGGAGCCGAGGGTTTCACCCCAACGAATGCCGGAGCGAATTTGCACTTCATCTTTTTCGATGAGCATTCGGCCGCCGCGTCCATAGCCCTGCTGGCGACGCCAAAGGTCATGATTGATCCCGGCAGCGTCAATGGGAAATCCCGCCGGCACCCCGTCGATAATCATCGTCAAACAGGGGCCATGAGATTCCCCCGCGGTGAAGTAGCGAAGCATG
>DASTOD010000786.1:0-11668 GCA_035762645.1 Binatia bacterium
GAAGTTACTCGACGGCAAACGGTGGGAGCTCATCTGGGAAATGATCATGCCGCTCAACGTCCATCTGGTCTACACGGACGAACCCCGAACCGAACGGGTGCGCGCCGTGACTTATTGCGTTCCGGTGGACGACACGCACCAACTGGGAGCGAGCATTCGCTGGGTTCCTGAGGGCGACGGAGATCAACCGACCGGCCGCGAACAGCTGGCGCCCGGAGCGCGTAAGGATACAACCTACGAATACCTGCAACGTCACCCCGACGACAAAGAAGCGGTCGAAGGGCAAGGCCCGATCGCGCTTCACGGTCTCGAGCACCTCGTGACCTCGGACAAAGGCGTGATCCTGTTCAGGAGAATCTTACGACAAGCCATCCAAGCCGCGAAAGAAGGCAAAAATCCGAAGGGGATTATTCGCGACCCGTCGAAGGCCAAATTTATTTCAACGACAGCCGGGAGTGTCGTCAGAGACTGACTTCGACCGTGAGGCGTAAGCGGGTAAGGCTTACGCCTCACCCTCAATGCCGTTAGGCGTCAGCATTAAAGTTATACATCCGCGCGCAGTTGTCCCAAAGAAATTTTCGTTTGATCTCGTCGGAAAAAGGCAGTTTCAGAAACGAATCCACAGCGTGGGGGTATTTCACGTCCAGATGGGGGTAGTCGGTGGAGAAGACCATGTTATCTTCGAGGCCGTACTCGGGAATATGCTTTGCCGTGATCTCATCGCACTCCACGGCGGCAAAGCATTGGCGTTGAAAATATTCCAGTGGAGTCAGCGTTAGGTAGGGATACTCCGCTTTGCCGGTCGTCCCGGCATATTCTCCCATACGCCAGAGCAACCACGGTGCCCAGGAACAGTTGCCTTCCAAGAAAGCGACTTTGAGGTTGGGGAAGCGTTCCATGACACCGCCGAAAATCATGTCGGCGCAGGCCAGCATATTGGCGAAGGGAAAGCCCAACGTGTTGAACATCGAAAAAGTCGAGCAAAACTGGAACATCGCCGGTTGCGGCAAGTAAACTCTGCCGGCTTCGTGAAAACCGACGGGTAAGTTCAATCGCTGGCATTCCTCCCATAGCGGATCGTAGTCGGGATCGCTCCATTTTTTCCCATTCACGTGATTCGGTCGAATGAAGATTCCACGAAAGCCATAGTTTTTGACCGTGCGGCGAATCTCTTCGACGGCGCCGCTCACGTCGTGGGGCGCCACCATGGCAACGCCCTGCATGCGGTCGGGCGCGGTCTGGACGAAATCATGCAGCCAGTCGTTATACGCGCGGGCAATGGCGCTGGCGAAGTCCGGATCCAGCCCATCGATGCCCAAGACCGTCAGGCCTCGGGTGGGAAACAGGACGGCAACGTCCAGCCCCTCTTTATCCATCGCCATCACCTGAGAGCTACCGTCAAAGTTGCGCGCCCCGGCATCGCCGTACTTCTCCTGAAAGAACTCCTGGCGATATTTAGCCAAAGCCGGATTTTCCGGATTACGCGGGATCGGCAAAATTTTGCCTTCGAGCTGAATGCCCAGATCTCTAAAGGAACGGTTCAGCCCCACCGGCGCCCGGTCGACGTACTTCGGATCGATGTAGCGCTGCCAGAGGTCGGCGGGTTCAAAAACATGCATGTCAGAGTCCATTGCCCGAAATCCGTTCTTCGCCATCTTCCTCTCCTAGACCGAATTAACCGCCAACGTCGAAGCGCGCCGTTCTTTACGCTGCGCTGGGTTTCGATTTTGGCGGTGGCACGGATAAAACGGGACACGGGGCGCGGCGCACGACCTTTTCTGTAACGCTTCCGATCAGCATATGCATCAGCCCGGTTCGGCCGTGAGTGGACATCACGATCATGTCCACGTCTTCATGAGACGCCTTGTCGACGATCTTTTTATAGGGCGTGCCGATCTCCACTTCCTGGCGGATCGTGGTTGTGGTTATTTCTTGCCCAAAGTTTTCGCGGACAAAGGTGTCGAGGAGTTTTCTGCGCTCCTCGAGTGTCTTCTTGATCTTCGGAGTTTCGCTTTGGCTCACTACCCACGCTTCGTCGCCTTGAGGAAAAGGGGTTTCCTCGACGGCGATCACATTATAGATAATCACCTCCGCTTCCTGTGAGCGGGCGATATCGAGCGCGTAGCGGAGTCCCACCTTGGAGAGACTGGAGAGGTCCACGGGAGCGAGAATCTTCTTTATCTTTTCCACTAGAGCCCCGCTGTAGGAGATTTATAGACGTTGTCCCACACGTTCGCAACAGCCTGGGAGATCGTAAGGCGTGAGGCGTAAGGGGGTAGGCGCGAGCCTGCAAACGTCGCCTCACGCCTCACGGTACTTTAGTCTGAGCGTCTTTCTTGGCTTCATCGATAATCGACTGGAGCCTTTTTCGCAGTGAAGGATTGATCTGGAACGCCTTCTGAAAATCCGCATCGGCCTCCTTTTCGTTTCGTTGGTAAATGCGGCTGAGGCCTCTGTAGATATAAGCATCGGCATGTTTTGGGCGGAGCGCAATGACCTCGCTGAAGTCGCGGGCCGCGTAATCGTATCTTTGTAATCTGAGATAGGACAAGCCACGGTTGTACGTCGCCTCGGGATCCTTCGGGTTCAGGCGAAGGGCTTCGCTGTAGTCTACCACGGCCGCCTCATGCTGTCCCAGCTTCGCCCTGGCCAGCCCGCGATTGTAAAGAGCATCGGCGGATTTTCGATCGAGCTTTAGAGCTTCGCTAAAGTCTTCAGTTGCTTTGTCTTCCCGGCCCATACTGGCGTAAGCGATGCCGCGATTGTAATAGGCGTCGGCGAGCTTCGGGTCTAAATCGATCGCTTGAGTGTAATCTTTGATGGCGTCTTCTTTTTTGTCTATGGCAAAATAACTGTTTCCACGATTGTAGTAGACCTCCGCATCTCGTGGATCGATCCGAATGGCTTCGGTGAAATCGTTGACCGCCCGCTCGTATTGCTGGCGGTCGTAATAGATGCCGCCCCGGTTGACGTAGTTTTTCGCCTGATCCGGGCTGAGTTTGATCGCGGTAGTGTAGTCTTTGAGCGCTAAATCGTCTCTTTTCAGACGGCGGTGCGCATTGGCTCGATTGGAGTAAGCCTCCGAGTCGTTGGGACTAACTCGAATGACTTGGCTGTAATCGTTTATGGCCTGCTGATTTAACCCCAGATCGAAATAGGCATTGCCGCGATTGAAATAGGCCTCGATAAGTTTTGGGTTCGCTTTGATCGCGCGGTTGTACTCACGAATCGCCTCCTTGGGTTTGCCCGCATCGTGAAGTTTCACCCCCTGTTCGAGCGCCTCTTCGGCCTGGCCCGACCAAAGGGCAGCGGCGCGAAAAAGAAGGCAGAACAGCGCGATTACGGTGATTCGGTTAACCGCTAAGATATAGGGCTGGCCAAGGACGACCCACCGCATCGCCCTGGCGCCGAATCGCCACTCTGATCCTTCGCTTGTCATGGGCGCGATCTCAGGACGCGGGTTTTTGCCCGCCTATGAACGGGGCGAGTTTTGTTTTTAAGTTGGGGTCGAGTTCCAGGGCTTTCTTGAAGTCTTTATTAGCCTCCTCGGTGTTACCCGCGCGCAGTTTGACGGCGCCGCGGTTTGCGTAGATGCGCGCGTCGCTCGGATTGAGCATAATTGCCTGATCGTAGTCTTTCAGCGCCAAATCGTATTTCTCCATCAGGGCGTACGCATTGGCGCGGTTATTGTAAGCTTCGGGATTTTTTGGCTGGAGCTTGATCGCCTCCGAATAATCTTGGACGGCTCGGTCGTGTTTCCCCAGGCGACGCTCTGCCAGTCCCCGGCTGTAATAGATCTGGGGATCCTTGGGAGTGAGCTTCTGTGTGTGATTGAAATCCTCGATCGCTCTTTCGAACTGCCCGAGAGCCACGCGAGCCTCCCCTCGTTGGTAGTAAGCCTTGGCGAAGTTCGGCCTCTGCTTGATCGCTTGGTCGTAGTCTTTAATGGCAAGCTCGTGCTGTTTCCGTAAAAAATGCGCGTTGCCGCGATTGTAAAGCGCGTCGGTCAGTTTGGCGTTGAGTTTAAGCGCTTCGTTAAAATTTTTGATCGCGTTTTCGACTTGGCCGAGATTGTAGTAAGCCAGGCCGCGCGCGTTGTGCGCCTCTGCTGATTTCGGGTCGCGCCGCAGCGTTTCGTCGTAATCTTTCAGGGCAAGATCGTAGCGCTTGGCCCCGGTGTGAGCGTTGCCGCGATTGTAATAGGCGTCGACCAGATGCGGATTTAAACGAATCGCTTCGTCATAATCCTTGATGGCCCGGTCGAGCTCGCCCAGTTTCGCATACGCCGAGCCGCGTCCGAGATAAGCTTCGGCGGATTTCGGCGCTACTTTGATTGCCCGATCATAGGCGGCGACGGCGTCTTTGAACCGGCCTGAGCGGTAGTGTTTGACCCCTTCGTTAAAATAGTTTTGCGCCTCGCCGGCCGTCACGATCACCGGGAAAATCAGTAACACTAGAGTAGTCAACCAGGACGATGGTTTCACGTTCGCACCCAACAAAATAGATAGGGAGCCGCTACGAATGACTCTGTTTGTTTAACTTAAGCTCGCGGTAATGTCCAATTCCAACGCCCATGGATAGTGGCTCAATTCGCGAAAGATCTCTCACTACGTTCGAGATGACAGATCCGTTACTTCGATGTCATTCCGAGCGGATGCGAGGAATCTTTCCCTACCGCTACGGTCCGAAACGCCGTCAAACTGAACCGCTACCGTGCCTCGCCCTCGCTAGACAAACGAGCGAAAAAAGAATAAATCTAAGAAAAATAAAGTTTTTGGGAGGCTCAAAAGACATGAGCGCAGGCGCGGCATTGGCCTACAAAACGGCAGCGGACCTAGCCAACGAGATTATCATATCCGCGGATTCTCACATTATGGAGCCAGACGATCTCTGGGTAAAGAACTTGCCCGCGTCCTTAAAGGATAAATATCCCCAATATCCGCCGCGAAAATCTCCCGGGGAAAAACCGGGCGGCTGGAACCCAAAGGCCCGGATTGAGGAGATGGCGGTCGATGGTGTTGCCGCCGAGGTTCTTTATCCGACATTGGGGCTTCGTTTGTTCGCCCTGGAAGATGCCGAACTGCAAGAGGCTTGCTTTGAGATCGCCAATGATTGGCTGATCGACTACTGTAAGGTCCACCCCGAGCGGTTGGTGGGAATTCCGATGATTTCCCTCTACAACATCAAAAACGCCGTCAAGGAGCTCGAACGCTGCAAAAAAGCCGGGCTGGTGGGTTGCCTAATATGGCAGGTTCCGCCCCAACACCTTCCTTTCACGAGCGATTATTACGATCCATTCTGGGAAGCGGCCCAGGAGTTGGACATGCCGGTGAATCTTCACATTCTGACGGGGTTCAACTATAGCCGGTTCGAGCGCAAGGGCCTCGATACTTACCGCGCGACGGTTAACACGAAACTGTACGATGCGGCCAATTCGTTGTTTGATCTGGTATTCGGCGGCGTCATCGAGCGGTTTCCCCGTCTCAAGTTCGTCTATGTCGAGAATGAGATTGCCTGGATGCCGTTTCACATTCATGAATGGGACAAGTACTTTGTCCGACATTCCCCGCGCGCGCCGGTGCCGGCCATGAAGAAGCTACCAAGTGAATATTGCAAGCAAGTCTACGCGACGTTTTTCAGCGACCCGACGGGTGGCCGTTTGCTGGATTGGTGGGGTTCCGATACCTGCATGTGGTCCAACGACTACCCGCACGCGGCGTCCACCTGGCCTCACTCGCGCAAAGTGATCGCCGAAGAGTTGGGTCATTTGCCGATGGATGTTTTCCGCAAGGTGGTGCGCGAAAACGTTCTCAAGCTGTACAATCTCAAGCTCGCAGGAATCAATGCTTAGCAGGCTGTACGAGAAGACTGGGGTACTGGAGTGATGGAGTATTGGAGTGATGCATTAACCCAGGAAGGGGGCGCCTGTCCTGAGCGAATGCGAAAGATCGATTTATCGGCGCGCCGCGTAGCTGGAGCGTTTTTGACAAGCCTGCGCGTCGAATTTTAGCAGCCAATAAAAAATTCCAGTTAGCAAAAGGGGACAAAGAATGAAAGCAACTGCAGCCGCAAAAGCAAAAAGCCAGGAGCAGCCCAAAGCCTACCGGTTTTCGCTAAAAACACCCTACATGAAACAAGGCCGGGTAACGCAGCTCGTTGCCGAAACCGAAAATATGTGGATCCATACTAAGATCAACGCTGAAGGCGGAGAAAATGAGATTCACACTCATCTCGACGAAGACCACGCCTTTGTTGTCTTGGAGGGCCAGATGAGCGTATTCGATGAAAAAGGCAACGAAATCGAGGTGAAACAATACCAGGGAATCATGATTCCCACCGGGGCGTACTATCGGTATCTCAACACCGGTTCGGGTAATCTGGTCGTTTTGCGCATCGGCGCGGGCATCAAGGGCCAACCTCAAGGCGGGCAGGAGATGCGAGTCCGTCCCGACGGCAGACCGCTTCTCGCGGGATCGGTCGAAAACAAAACGTTGCCTCCAATCGAAGCGCCCGGCAGATTCTTTGCCGAGTCGGCTGGATAGACGTACTCCGGAGGAGACAAGGACACAAGGAGACAGGAGCCGACATGGCCAAAGAAGAAGCAAGATTTCTGTGGGAAACCCCTCCCGATGTGTGGCGTGGCTTTAGGCCGGCCTACCCCTTCTCGCAAGGTGAGGTCGGCGCGATTTTTATCACCCCCAACTCAGCGGATCCGATGGTCTCGGTGGCTCAGGCGCGGGCCTGTGCCGACCGAGGATTGGAAGGGGATCGCTTCTTCCGTGATTCCTGGAATCGAGCGAAGCGGCCCGACAAGGCCGTGACTTTGATCGAGGAGGAAACCCTCCAGCTTGCCGCGGCTGAGCTCGGCGTCGAGATGTTCGCCGACAAGACGCGCCGCAATATCGTTACCCGAGGCGTGCCGCTCGTGGAGCTTCTTGACCGTGAGTTCAGAGTGGGCAGTGTGCTTATGCGCGGGATTCGGTTATTTGAGCCTTGCGGCCATTTAGAAAGGATTTCGAAGATTCCCGGAATTTTTCGCGCGCTGGAACATCGCAGCGGCCTCAAGGCAGCAATCCTGAACGACGGGGTGATCCACGCCGGAGACTCCATCAGCTTGCGGTCTGAAATGGATATATCCCGCTCTCTTTGATCTTGTCGCGCGTCAGGTTCACTATTAGTCTTTTTATATGGAGTTCGGACTCCACCTACCGGCTTCGAGTCCAACCGTAACCCCCGACGATCTGTTGCGCTTCGTGCGGCAAGCCGAGGCGCTGGGATTTTATTGTGTCACCGTCGCGGATCACGTCATCGTGCCCCACCATATCTCGGTTCCATACCCGTATACGGTAGACGGCAAATATCCGGGAGCCGGTTACCATCTCGAAACTCTGACGACGATGTCCTTTCTCGCCGGCGCTACAGAGCGCATCCGCTTTGTCACCAGCGTCATGATTGCGCCGTATCGCAACCCTGTGATCACGGCGAAAATGCTGGCGAGCCTCGACGTCTTGTCACGGGGAAGAGTCATAGTGGGATTGGGAGTCGGCTGGATGAAAGAAGAGTTCGAAAATCTAACGGCGCCGCCTTACGAAGATCGCGGCCGCGTCACCGACGAGTACATCAAGGCTTTTCGAGAACTTTGGACCCAGGACCGTCCCGCCTTCCGCGGCAAGTACTGCAATTTCGCCGATATCATTTTTTTGCCGAAGCCGGCGCAAAAGCCGACGATTCCCATCTGGATCGGCGGCCATAGCAAGCAGGCCTTGCGCCGCGCCGGTGAGTTGGGCGACGGCTGGCACCCCATCGGCGGCGTGCCGACGATTCCCCTCGAGCCCGAGGACGTCATGCGAGACGTGGAGATGCTTGCGGGCTATGCGCAAAAGGCCGGAAGAAATCCGAAACAGATCCGGGTGGCGCTCAAAGGCTCTCTGTTTGATCGAGAGAAGCAGGCCACGCCGGGGAAACGCCGGAGATTTATCGGCACTGGCGAGGAAATCGCCCAGGACATTCGTGACTATCGTCAGGCCGGCGTCGATACGATGATTTTTGATGTTCGCCGTCCGACCGTCGCGGAAACCCTCGAACGGATGGAATGGATGGCCAAAGAGGTGATCGCGAACCTCTAGCCAAAGATACTTGAAGTTTGCTGCCCGATTTCGGATCAAGGACATCGGAAAAACTGTAACTCGCGCAAAGCATGTCCTGAGCCATGTCGAAGGGGCGCAAAGAGCGCCAAGGTGACGGGCCGAGGCTGTCATCCCGAGCGGATGCGAGGGATCTAAGAAAGATTTCTCCCGTCGGTCGAAAAGACAATACGCTTCCTTTGCGTGCTTGGTCTTCGCGCGATAATATTTTTTGTCACTTTAGTTCGGAGCACAAAGTCAATGATGCAATTTTTCCGGGAGGTGCACGTTGTCTGACGATAACTTCGAAAAGGGCATGGCCGTGCGAAGGTCCGTTTTGGGCGCCGAGCACGTCGCCAGGGTCGAGGCCAACAAGACTCAATTCGACGCCGACTTTCAGCGCATCATTACGGAGGGCGCGTGGGGCGCCGTTTGGGGCAGGCCGGGACTGGATCGAAAAACCCGCCACATGCTGACGATCGCAATGCTCGCGGCGCTGGGAAAACACGACGAGCTCGCCATGCACGTCCGGGCGACGCGTAATACCGGGGTTACGCCGGAGGAGGTCAAAGAGATTTTTCTGCAGGTTTTAGTCTACGCCGGGACGCCGGCGGCGAACAGCGCTTTCGCGATAGCCAAGCGCGTGTACAAGGAGCTGGAGAATGAGTCCAAGTAAATCGGAGAGGCTGCCATCATGAACCTCACGCCTTACAAGCCGCGCGATTGGAAATCGCACCCACCGTACCGTTATGAAGGCTACAAATCATCGATCAAGCGTGCGCCGCTGAAGCGGCTCGTCCCTTTGAAGCAGACGCTCTCGGAAATCACCGGTCCGCTCTTCGGCCATGAAACGGTTCAGGAGGTGGACCGTGATCTCACGCGCAATGCCGGTACCGGCGGTGAGGCCATGGGCGAGCGCATTATTATGGTCGGGCGGGTGTTGGATGAAGAGGAGCGGCCCGTGCCGAACACGTTGATCGAGGTCTGGCAGGCCAACGCCGCCGGTCGTTACCATCATGAAGTCGACCAGCACAATGCGCCGCTGGATCCGAACTTCATCGGCGCCGGCCGCTGCAAGACCAATGAAAAGGGCGAATATCGTTTTGTCACCGTCAAGCCGGGTCCTTATCCGTGGCTCAATCATCCAAACGCATGGCGTCCGGCGCATATCCACCTCTCGCTCTTCGGGCCGAGCTTCATAACCCGGTTGGTCACGCAATTTTACTTTCCCGGCGATCCGTTGATACCGTTGGATCCGATTCTGAATTCGGTTCCGAGCAAGAGCGGCCGGCAGCGGTTGATTGCTTCGTATGCTCATGACGTGACCGAACCCGAATGGGCATTAGGTTACCGGTTCGACATTGTCTTGCGCGGGCGACAGGCGACGCCCTTTGAGGAGAGCGCGCGATGAGGCAAACTCCTTCGCAAACCGTGGGCCCGTTTTATTCGTTGGGAATGACACGCCAGCCGATGAACCGGTTGGCGCGAGATTCGATGGAGGGCGAGAAGATTCGGATCGAAGGGCGGGTCTTCGACGGCGATGGCGAGCCCGTGCCCGACGCCATGATTGAGATCTGGCAAGCGAACGCGTATGGTCGCTACAATCATCCCGACGACAAGCAGGAGAAGCCGCTGGATTCGTCTTTCACGGGGTGGGGCCGCTCCGGCACGGACAGGAGCGGGATCTTCTCATTTGAAACTATCAAACCGGGGCCGGTGCCCGGAGCCGGAGAATCGCTGCAGGCTCCCCATATCAATGTGACGATTTTTGCGCGCGGCATGTTGGTGCATGCCTTTACCCGGATCTATTTCAGCGATGAGGCGGCAAATCACGCCGATCCGATTCTATCGTCAATCAAGAGCAAGGAGCGGCGTAAGACGCTGATTGCCCGGCGAGAGGACCAAGATAACCGGCCCGTGTATCGATTCGACATACGGCTGCAGGGGGAGAATGAGACCGTGTTTTTCGACATGTAAAGCCTGCCGCTTCGCGCCGACCCTACCCCCATGACCACGGCACTAGACTCGGCGATTTTTGGACCGCTCTTCACCGACGCGGAACTCGCTTCTCTGTTCACCGACGACGCCTACGTCGAAGCGCTGATCGAAGTCGAGGTGGCCCTCGCCCGGGCTGAAGCGCGGCTGGGTATCATCCCATCGGCGGCAGCGGAGCAAATCGCCACGACCGTGACTGCGAACAAGCCAGACATCGCGATGCTGGCCCAGGGAACGGTGCGTTCAGGGTTTCCTATTATTGCGCTGGTGCAAGAGTTAAGAAGGATCGTTGGAACCGAAGCTGGTCCGTATCTTCACTGGGCAGCGACGACACAGGACATTATGGACACCGCCTTTGTGCTGCAGCTCCGGAGCGCCATCAAGCTCTTCAAAGATCGGATCGGCCAACTCTCGCGACATCTGAGCGAACTCGCTGAGAGACACCGGGGCGCCGTTATGGCCGCGCGAACTCACGGGCAACAGGCGCTGCCGCTGAGTTTCGGTTTAAAAGCCGCCGCGTGGCTGGCGCCGCTCATCCGCCATGCTCAAAGGCTCAGTGAAATCTCACCCCGCCTATTGCTAGTTCAGTTCGGCGGCGCCGCCGGCACGCTCGCTGCGCTCGGAGACGAGGGAGATGGCGTAACGAAAGCGCTGGCCGAAGAACTGGGTCTTGGGGCACCGCTCATGCCGTGGCACGCGCAGCGCGACAGCTTCGCTGAATTCGCCGCGTGGCTCAGCTTGCTCACCGGGACTCTCGGCAAGATGGCGCAAGATATCCTGTTGCTCGCGCAGACCGAAGTTGGTGAAGCAGCGGAGACGGCGGACGAGGGACGCGGCGGCAGCAGCACGATGCCACAAAAAAGCAATCCGATCACCAGCGAACTGATAATCGCGGCGGCGCGTACCAACGCCGCCCTGCTATCGGCGATGCACAATGCGCAGATTCAAGAGCACGAGCGGGCCACCCATGGCTGGCAAGTCGAATGGTTGACGCTGCCGCAGATGGTCATGCTTACCGGCGGCGCGCTCAAGCATGCGCTCTATTTGGCCAAGAACCTGCAAGTAGACGACGGGCGGATGCGGGAAAATATTGCGCGCGGCAACGACCTCATTCTCGCCGAAGCCGCGGTGTTCGCTTTGGCGAAAGCGATGCCGCGCGTCCAAGCAGAAGCATTGGTCAAGAAGGCATGCGGCATAGCGGCATCCAACCGGAAAGGGCTGGTGGGTGTCCTCCGTGAACTTGCCGAAGACGCCGTGCCGCAGGGAGTCGTCGATTGGAGCCGGCTTGGAGATCCGGCAAATTACCTCGGCGAGACGGAAAAGATCATCGAGCGCGTGCGTGAAAGCGCAAAGAAGATTTTGGGTTGAAACGCATGATTTCCCAAAAAGCGGACCCAAGGGGCAACCCTTCCGGCCGCAGCCGATGGGCCGGTGGCTTGAGGGCCTCCCGCGCCAACCCTGAGGGGTGCTTATTCCAACGGTCCGGGCCTGCCGTGACCTGCACGTCCGTACGCCTGCAGCCTCCAAGGTTGCCCCTTGGGTGACGAGCT
>DASTOD010000787.1:0-3198 GCA_035762645.1 Binatia bacterium
GTCCGAGGACGAGTTCCCAGAGGGCAAGGCCGCAGTGAATCGGTTCGGCTTTCGCACCGTGCTGGCCACGCCGCTGCTCCGCGAAAGCGTCGCGATCGGCGCGATTGCCATTCGTAGGATGGAGGTTCGCCCGTTCACTGACAGCCAAATCAAACTTCTTGAGACCTTCGCCGATCAGGCGGTGATCGCTATCGAGAACGTGCGGCTGTTTAAGGAATTGGAGGAACGAACAAACGAACTGGCGCGCTCGGTAGGGGAACTGAGAGCGCTCGGCGAGGTTGGTCAAGCAGTCAGCTCTACTTTGGAGCTGGAGACAGTGTTGACCCGCATTGCCTCCCACGCCGTCCAGCTTAGCGGCGCTGATGGGGGAGCAATCTACGAATACGCAGAGAGCACGCAGGAGTTCCATCTCCGAGGGAGCCACCAGATTGAAAAGGAGCTGGTTGAGGCACTGCGCTCCAGTCCGATTCAACTAGGTTGGGGCGCGGTGGGGCAAGCGGCGACAACACGAGCGCCAGTGGAAGTCACTGACATCCAAGATGAGCAGCAATATGCAGCCACGCGATTCCGGCCCATGCTACGACAACTTGGCTATCGGTCTTTGCTGGCGGTTCCGCTCTTGCGTGAGGATCGGATCATGGGAGGGTTGACTATCTATCGTCGCAGGGCGGGAAGTTTTTCAACCGAAGTCGTAAATTTGCTCCAGACTTTCGCTACTCAGTCAGTTTTGGCGATTCAAAACGCGCGGCTCTTCCGCGAGATCGAGGATAAGAGCAAGCAGATCGAGGCCGCCAACAGGCACAAGTCGGAATTTCTTGCCAACATGTCCCATGAGCTACGCACGCCGCTCAACGCTATCATTGGTTTCTCTGAGGTCTTGGGCGAGCGACTATTCGGGGAACTCAACGAGAAGCAAGCCGAGTACACCGACGACATTCTTTCTTCCGGACGTCATCTCTTATCCCTTATCAATGAGATTCTCGATCTCTCCAAGATTGAAGCTGGGCGAATGGAGTTGGAGTTGGCTACGTTTGACCTCCCTTCGGCCATAGACAATGCTCGCACCTTCGTGCGCGAGCGCGCCACAAAGCACGCCATCACGCTCGACGTCGCGGTTGATGAGCGCCTCGGTGAATTTGTCGGCGATGAGCGGAAGATCAAGCAGATTCTCCTCAATCTACTTTCCAACGCGGTTAAGTTCACTCCTGAGGGAGGACGGATCGAGCTTAAGGCCAGGCGGGCCGACGGCGCCGTAGAGATTTCAGTCAGGGACACTGGCATCGGCATCTTGCCTGAAGATCAGGCAAAGATCTTTGAAGAATTTCGCCAGGTGGGGGGCGACTATGCTCACAAGATAGAAGGGACTGGGCTGGGGCTTACATTGGCCAAGAAGTTTGTTGAACTGCATGGGGGAAAGATCTGGGTTGAGAGTGAAGTTGGCAAGGGGTCCACCTTTATCTTTACGCTACCGCTTGACCCTCACCCATTCCCTCTCCCGGCAGGCGAGGGTTAAGGAACATCTCGCGCAAAAGCGCGAAGGTCGCCACAGCGTAAGAAGAACAATCGAATATCGAAACCTGAGCAATATCGAAGAATCCGAAATTCGAACCAAATTGAAATGATGAAATAAAGATGCAATGTACCAAACACGAGGGAACCAGATCGGGTTTTGGAAATTTGAATTTGGGTTGATCTGTTTTCGAGTTTGTTTCGGATTTCGATATTTGGATTTGGTGCTTTTCAGGTTGGTAGTTTAAGTGGTTTGAGTAAACTTGACGTGAACGCCGGTCTTCTTAAACTCAATAAAAAAATATGGAGCATGGCGCTGCATTAGCCTCTCCCAGCTTCCGGCTCCTTCTTTGTCCTGCTCCAGGGAAGCAAAGTGGCTCGTGAGTCGCTTTTTATGTTCGGGCCCAAAAGGCATACTCGCCCCGGAAGTGAAATAGATTCCGTCTAGACGGATGACCCTACTGGCCAAAAGACATCCTTCTTCGGTTGTCGTTCCTAATCCAATGTCCATGAGAAAAAACTCTTCTGGGCAAAATAGGTCCACTAGCCATACGCCGCGACCACGGGATACCTTCAAGACTTCGTATAAGGAAAAAACCGGCTGTATGTGGGCCCTTAAACACGCCTGCTGATCCAAAGATAACCTTGCGGCCTCGTCGTGGTAGTAGTTTTCTATGTATGTCTGTTCCGGCCAGGGTATGTCGTGGATAGCGCGATCCATGATGAAAGACAATTCATCCTCCGTATCGCAGACGATCCTCCCCTTCTGATCCAACAGCCGCAAATCTCTTGCAGCCTGGAGGATCAATTCCCTGGGGAGTGACTTTGTAATCGCGCTCATTAACTGCATCCCTATTTGTCTAAGGTGCTTGTATGTCCTGAGGTCGGAGTCCAGAAGGTCCGTTGCGTGGGTCCATACCTGACTGACAAGTCCGGGCTGTCGGTCTTCGTCTTCCTCTACACCCTCCCAATCATCTTCCGGCGTGATAAAGTTAAAGCCGTCTTCCCCTAGCCTTTGGCGAAGCTTCCGAAGGACCGTCGCAACATCATCATTGGGGCCGGCGACGTAAAGCGGCTTTCCCTCGGGACCGCCGAACTTAAGGCTGCGGATCCCGCTAAACTCTTCTGTTCCAAGCACGTGGCGGGAAAGCTCAAAATCAAGATGAGGTGCAAATCCTAGACTTTGGGCGTAATCTACCGCGCCGTAGATAATCTCCTTGGCATAGTTGATCCCGACTCTCGCGGGCGGCTCATCCTGGTAATATCCAGGGAGAAGTTCATCCTCAATCTGCCTTCTGCTAAGGCCCTCATTGCAAAAGGCGTCCTTGACTCCCAGACAGTAAATATCCACCAGGAACACTCCCACCATGGCTTTCCCATTCTCTTGGCTCCGAGTAACCACAATGCGGGCCAACCCTTGCTCTTTCCAATTAGCATTGAGATAGCAGGCCTCCACAGGATAATCGTCAGCATGCTGAATGCGGTACATTTTGCCGGCATGGCTCCATAGAGAATCTCCGGGGTGTTGGTGACTCTCCTTTGGTAGACAGCACTTTTTGTATTTCTTGCCGCTCCCGCAAGAACAGGGATCGTTCCTCCGTGGTTTCATGGGCACGTTTCCTTCAGCTGCATTGCCTCGTAAGAAAGATTTGATCCATCTGGCACGCCTCGCACCCGACTGGCACAGGA
>DASTOD010000788.1:0-8759 GCA_035762645.1 Binatia bacterium
CAAGAGTAAATCGATGCAATTCAAATAAAGTTCGCGACTCGATAACCCACTCCAGCCGGTATCCAACGGATTGCCAACGGCAGTCCCGACACCGAGCAGCGCCGACAGTTTTTTTTCGGTAGACGCCCCAAGCGGCGGCAAGTCGAGTCCTGCCTCCTGGGCCAAGTCGGAGATCAGCCCGCGCAAACCTCCCGAGAAAGTCACAAAGGCGGCCCTTCGCCCGGGCGGCAGCTTCCGGACCCGCAAAAACAGTTCGGCGGCGTTCAAAAACTCATCGAGATCATTGACTCGAAGAATCCCGTATTGGGAACAGACGGCGTCGAACACTCGATCGTTGCCGGCGAGCGACCCGGTGTGCGCCAGTGCCGCAGCCACCGCCTGTTCCGACCTGCCGATCTTCAGCGCAATGATCGGCTTTCGCCGCTCCAACGCTTCTCTGGCCGCCCGGATAAATTTATCCGCGTCTTTTATTCCTTCGACAAAAGCGGCGATGATCTTGGTTTGCTCATCTTGAAGGAAGTGGTGAATATAGTCGGATAACTCGGCAACGGCTTCGTTGCCGCTGGTCACGAAGTAACTGACCCCGATGCCCTGGCTCATTGCAGCCCGCACCAGGCCGCCGAGCAGGCCGCCGCTTTGCGACACCATCGCCAATCCGCCTTGACGAAGATCGTTCAGCCGCTGTTCCGGAAACAACATCGCGCGCGAGCGCATGGAGGCGAGCCCCATGCAGTTAGGACCGCAGATCGGCGTGCCATGTCCTCGCGCGTAGGCCTGAACAAAGCCCCTGCGCTTTACTCCCTCGGCGTCCCCCCCTTCACCGAAGCCGCCGCTCAAGATGGTCGCGGCGCGGAATTTATCATGCCGGCTCGTCTCCAGCATTTCCACGACGACATTCGCCGGCACGATAAAAACGGCGTTATCAACGACCTCGGGCAGAGCATCCAAACTTGGATAACACGGCCGATCCCAAAGCGTCTCGTAACGCGGGTTGACGAGATAAACCTGGCCGGGGAACTGAAAATGCCGGAGCATTCCCCAGATACGTACCGGCCAGCCGGGCTTCGGCGACGCGCCGACGATGGCGACGGACTTCGGCTCCAATAGCGGCGTCAAGTCTCTGAATTCAGACACGGCCATCACCAAGACGTTAAAGCAGTTGAACGCCGTAACGGCGCGCGAATAGATAATAAGTCACGGCGACGGAAACCAAGATAACCGTCCACAAAACTCCGAAAGCCGCGAGCTCGCCGATTTGCGCGTTTTCCCATAGCTCGTAAATCGAGACCGAAACCACCGGTGTCCGCGGGCTCACCAGCAGAATCGACATGGAAAGCTCCTTGGCGGAAATAAGGAAAACGAAGACCCATCCGCCGAGAAATGACGGCGTGAGCAAAGGCAACGTGATGCGGCGCATGCAGTTCGCCCACGACGCGCCGGAAGCGTAGGCCGCTTCTTCAAGCTCCTTGTGCAACTGCAGCAAGCCGCTATGCGTGTAGCGAATACCGTAGGGAATATAGCGCGTGACAAACGCGATGAGCAGAATCCACAAGGTTCCGTACACGGGAACGGGGACGAGCAAGTAAAAACGCAAGATCGCCAGGCCCATGACGATGCCGGGAAACAAGAGCGGCAGCGTTGTCAGCAAATCCAACAGCCAGCGGCCTTGCGCCCGGCTGCGCACCAGGATCCAAGACGCGAAGGAAGTGAGCAACATCACCACCGTGGCACTGCCCAGACCTAGTAACAGGCTATTTCTCACCGCCAACGCAATCTTGTCGAAGTGGAGCGCCGTTTCATAGTTGCGCAGCGTCAGCTTCGCCAGCGCTTCGAGGGACGGTTGCATATAAAACGGCAGCAGAGACGCCCACAGAATGATCAAGAAGGGGAGCACCAGCAGCAGGAATGTGTAGAGTAAGAGCCCGGCGCTCGCCACATAGCGCCAGCGGCCCAACGAGATCAAGCGGGGGCGGTAGCCCTTGCCGGTAATCGTGTGAAATCTCGAGGCTTCGCGCGTCAAACGAAAATAGAAATAGAGGGTTCCGGCGACGATGAGCATGAGCAGCACGGAGAAAGCCCCGGCGCTGCCATAGTTGGGGGGCATGCGCTGGGCGTCGAGAAAGATCGACGTGGTAAGCACGCGGATATCGCCGGGAAGTCCGATCAAGGCGGGAATCTCGAAAGCCTCGAACGCGCGGATGAAAACCAACAGAACCACGGAAAATAATGCCGGCAACATCAGCCGAAGCGAAACCCGCCTGAGCGTGTGCCACACTCCCGCGCCGCAAACCGTCGAGGCTTCTTCCAAAGAAGGGTCCATCGAGCGAAAGGACGCCGCCAGCAGCAAGAAAACAAGCGGCGACCAGAGCAGAGACTCGACCAAAATCATTCCCCACAGCGAATAGACGTTCACCACCGTGGCCTGCTGATCGAAAAGAATTTTGAGCCAGAAGTTCACCGGACCGGCCTTTCCCAACAGCAGCAACCATCCGATCGTGTACAGGATAAAAGGAGTGCCGAAGGAAGCGAAGGCGGTGAAATATCCCAGCCCGCGCAGCGGCGCGTCCGTCCTGGTCACCACCCAGGCCACCACGCCGCCGATCAGCGTCGCCAGTAACGCGCTGCCCATGGAAAACCAAACGGTATTGAGCAGCGGGCCGATCAATCGCTTCTGGAGCAAGAGATCGCTATAGTATTTCAGCGTGAACTGGTCCAGTTCACCGCTCATCTTAGTCGTAAATAAACTGGTTTGAATGACGGAAAAGAGCGGCGGCAGGACCAGGTAAGCCGTGAGGATCGAGACGCCGACCAAGACCCAAACTTCGACGTCGAGACGCGCGACCGCGCGTAGCGACGGAAACCCCGTCAGCGCGCGCGGTTGATCCGTTCTAGAGAGCGCCATGGCGTACCGTCGCGGGCTCGCGCGCGCCTATTTCATGAAATGGCTCTGGAACAAGTCGATCCACTCGTTGCCCTTTTGGAACTGCATGTCGGGACCGATATAGACGGCTCGCTTGAATCGTCCGCCGCCAGGCTTCAGATCGGCCTGCTTCGCCGGCATTTCTGGATGGGCCGGGAGATAGTCCACGTCTTGAAAGACTTTCTGACCGCGCTTTGAGAAGACAAAATCGAGAAAGAGCATCGCCGCGTGCGGATGGGGCGCGTTTTTCGCCAGACCGCTGCTGTTGAACGTAGCCGTCACCGGTTCGATCGGCTGCCACTCGACCGGAGCACCGGCTTTGCGGCTGATCAACGCATGATGATTGAAGATGTGCAGCGCGATCGGATGTTCCCCGGCGATCACCAAGTCGAGGATTTGCCGGTTGCTTGCCGTGCTCTTGGCGATGCCCTGCTTCGCCAGCTTCAATAGGTAGGCTTTACCCGCCTCCGGACCCATCGAATTCAAGATAGTGCCTATCATCAACGGCCCGCCCGAGCCGCGGCTGGTAGACCAAATCATGTTGCCCTTCCACCGCGGGTTTAAAAGATCGTCCCACGTTTTCGGTACCTCATTGGGCTTCACCATCCGCGTATTATAGCCGGGAGTTAAGAAATAGAGATTCGTTGCGCCCCAGATGCCGTTGGGATCTTTGAGCTCCGCCGGGTATTCGGCCAAATGCGGCGAGGTAAAGCGCTGCATGATGCCTGCCTGGCTCGCCAGCGTGGGAGAGGTCGAACCATCGATGATATCAACGTCGTAGCGCCTGGCCTGATACTCCGATACCGCCTTCTGCACGACCCGTTCGGTATTCCCGCGGAAGAATTCAATCTGGATGAACGGGTACTCTTTTTCGAATGCCGCCTTGACGGGACGCACGAGCTGATCGACAATCAGCGTGGTATACCAGGTGAGCTTCCCTTCTTTCTTCGCGCCGTCGACAAGCACCTTCTGCCGATCGGCTGCCTTCATCATGGCGATGGTTTCGACCGAGGCTGCGATGGCTGCCACAGGCAGCAGGCAAAGGCCGGTTATTACCGCGAGAGCACCGATGCTCATCGAACGAACCCGCTTGATCCCATGCATTTTCACTTTTTCGGCTCCTCTGAATTTTTACGTCGCTTCACCCAATTCAATGAAAGCACTGACCAAAGGGGTGAGCCTCTAGGCCGCAGGCGCAGAAGCGTACAGGTTACGCCAGGCCCGGATCGCTGGAATAATCACCCTCGGGGTTGGGCGGCCGGCCCTCGAGGTAGAGTCCCATCGGCTGCGGCCGGAAGGCTTGCCCCTTTGGTCCATTTTTCGGGGAATATCCTTTTTACAAGTCGCACTCATAACAACAGACAAGCGCAAAAATCAATCGCACCTATTCATTGCCAGAGCTTTTTGATAAAACCGCTCTTCTCGAGCTCTTGCAGAAAGCTCGTGTCCATAAACTCTTCGGGTTTACGATTTTTGGCCTTCGGGTTAGTCTCCGCGACGAGATTCAGAGCATTCTGCACCGACTTGACGGTCAACGTCGGCACCTTTTTTATGTATTTCGACGTGAAAAGGTCATAGGTCGCCGCCAACAACTCCGTGTCCTGCACGCCGCCATATCTTCTGAGCGCCTTGATGCCCATCTCCCGGTCCGTGAGCAACCGATGCGTGCCTTCGAGATAGGCTCTGAGATATCGCAACACCAGATCTCGATTCGCTTTCGCATACTGGCGGCTCACAGCCACAGTCGTCGTGGGCACCTCGATCCCCGATTCGGCGAGATCGTAAAGCGTTTTGAGCCCCGCTTTCTCGGCATGCAGTGAACTTGGAAAAGAAAACACCCCGGCATCGACTCTCTTTTGCAAAACCGCAGGCAACAGGTCCGATAGCCGGCCGATTTGAACGAGGGTCACATCCTTTCCAGGGTCGAGCTTCCATTTTTCCAACACGGGCCTCACAGCCAGGTCTGTTAGCGAGCCAAAACGCGTGATGCCGATCGTTTTACCTTTGAGAGCGGCGGGACTTGCGATGCTCGGATGCGCGATAACCTTTAACAGGTGAGTTTCGATGGAATTGGCCAGCAGTATCAGATCCGCGCCCCCCACAGATGACTGCAACGAAACGATTCCCGACGTCCCCGTGAAATCAAGTTGTCCCGCGACGTGGACGTGAACCATTTGAACGCCCTGAATGTAAATGAGCTCGGCATCCAGGCCGTGTTTTTCGAACAAACCGGCCTCCTTGGTCACAAACAACGGATACATGCTGGCGCTCGGAGAGGGGTATCCCACGCGAATCTTCGTAAGCCCCGCCGCGCCGGCAGCGGCGGATGGGAGCTTCCATCCGAGGCCGGCCAGAGTGGCCAGCACAAACACAAAGATTCTCATTTGACCTGTGGACATTGGGTACCTCCTGATACATCCGGTACTCGCAACCCGATATTCGAGGTCCACAAAACCGGACCGCTGCTATTTGAGGATGGTCTCGGCAAATTTCCCGGCCGGTACTCTTACTTTAGTGTACTTGTCTTCGAGGTGATTTCGTACCCGGTGGTATTCCTGCAGACTGAGCACGTCCTTCGCCGCTTCGACACCAAGTTCTTTGAGCCATTTCGTATCGACATCGAGGCGCCGCGACGCGTTTTGCATGACTTTTCCATACCATTCCTGTCCTTCGCGGCTCAGCAACCAATTGACGAAAGTCTTGGCGGCATTTGGATGAGGGGCATCTTTGACTATGCCCAACACGCCGAAGCTATTGCTAGCGGGCAGGCCTTCCTTCGGCGCCGGCGCCGGCTTGACCGGCAACCCGGCTTTGATGAACGGTTCCACCTGGCTCCTCCCGATACCGAAGGTCAGGGCGACCTTGCCCTTTGATAGAGCATCGGTGAGTTGCCGTGGATCACGGCTCAAAAAGAGCTCTTGCTGCACCAACTTTTTGAGATACTCCTCTCCTTTGACTTCCCACATAAACGACCAGATAGACTGGCCGGAGCCAGGAACCCGCGGGTCACCGAAGCCGATTTTGCCTTTCCATTTCGGCGCGAGATAGTCATCCAATGAACGCAATTCCTCCGCCTTCGCCAGGTCCGAGTTGTACCAAAGACCACCCGTGCTCACCTCGGCAAGAAAGGAATAGAGATAGCGATGGGTGCTGACATTATCTTCCCATATGTGCCCTCCCCACCATTCTTTTGGGTCCTTAACCTCGGGAAGAATGAGGAAAGGTTCGATCGCTTCCAGCATCCCGTCATGCGCGAGCGCCACCGCCGTGCCCGTGCCGACAACGAGAGCGTCGAAATAACGGACCCCGGCTTTGCGCTCGGCGGCGATTCGGCTCGCATTGCGAGGGCCCGGGGCGCTCACAAGCTCGGCTTCGAGACCAAACTTCTGCTTCAAAGCCTTTTCCATTTCTCTTCTAAGGTCGGCGCTCGGCGGTATGCCAATAACGATTTTCCCTTCTTTTCTCGCGCTCGCCAGGACTCGCTCCCACTCCGGCGGCCGCGGTTTTCCCTCACCGCCGATGGCTACCTCGCCATAAACGAGAGTGAGTGTAAGAAGGCAGGCGAACCCATCAAACAATTTCCCGCACATGATCTTGTTCCTCATACGATGAAACCCGCCGACGCGATCGTGTTGAAGCGACCTGTAGTGCAAGACAGACATGCGTGTCAAGTCGACTGGAGCACGTACCGCGTCGCCGAAAGCTCACAGCATTCGCAGCAATTTTCCATATCCGTTGATCTTTTCGCGCATGCCGATGGCTTTGAACGCGACGTACAACTGCGAAGTGATATTCGAGATCACCGGCAACCCCAGGTCGATCTCGATGTCCTCGATGACGTCGACCACAGGAAAATTCGCGCACGGAATGAAGATCGCCGTTGCCTGACCAGCCTCTTTGACGGCCTTCTTGGCCGCGCGGTAGATGTCCCCAATCGAGGCTATGCTGGATTCAGTAAAAGTTGTTCCCAGACTTACGACGGAGGCAGCTTCAAAACCCCAATCCTTGAGGTACTTGACCATCTTCTCGTTAAGATCGGGAGGATAAGGATCGACTACCGCCAGGCGTGAAGCGGAAAGATCTCTGAATGCATCCATCGCCGCCACGATGCTTGTGGTGCAGGGAACCCCGGTTATCCTTTCCAGATTCTCCAACAGTTTGGCTTCGAAACCTTTGCCCTGGCTCAAGACGAGCGGCGCCCCGCCATGGATGATGAAATCACAAGACCGCCTGCCCAGCTCCTTGGCACACGCTTCAACTTGCGACAGCGCTTGCTTGTATGCTTCCTCTTTCCATCCTCCTACCATGCACGCCACCGCGATGAGACCCACGCCGTCGGGAACGATCCGGTAGAAGTCATAAGCGTTCAGTTCAATCACCGATGGAGAGATGTACCCTATTCTGGCTCTATAACCGAACATAACGCCTCCTTTTCAAGCGTGCCCCAATTGGCATGGAACATTCTTTGTGTTATCTGTCGCGACAGAGCCACGGCCGGCACAACGAGAAAACTAGTCCGCGAACCTGGCCGAGTCAAGGATAGTTTTGTGGGCCACCAGTTCAAACTTGCAGTCCGGGCCCGCTTAAATGGAACCGGGTTCTTTTGTAGGAGGATCTATGTCCAAGGGTTACGTCGATGCCGATGGGCACGTCATGGAGAACGCAGAGGATATACTTCAATTCGTGCGGGCGCCGTTCAATAACCGCGGCTCGCGCAACTGGATACCGAGTCTGGACCATTTTCATACGCCGTCCGATGGGACCCCGCGCACACCCGGAACCTTCGACCCCAACACCGGCCCGGAAGAGTGGCTTAGGTTCCTCGACCGCACCGGGACCGAATATACGGTACTCTACCCCACAACCGGTCTGGCCTACGGCAATGTAGCGTATCCGCAGTGGGCAATGGCCTACGCGCAAGGCTACAACGATTACATTCACGCCCGTTACCTCAAGCGCAGTTCGTGTTTTCAGGCGGTTGCTCTGATCCCTATGCAGGGCGTTGCCGATGCGGTGACCGAGCTACGCCGCGCAGTTAACGATCTCGGATTTCTCGGCGCCATGATTCCTTCAAACGGCCTCGCTCGACATGTGAGCCATGCCGAGTATTGGCCGATTTATGCGGAGGCCGAAAGGCTCGGCTGCGTCATGGCCGTACACGGCGGCAGCTACATCAATCTCGGCTTTAACACCTACAGCGTCTTTCCGGCGACGCGCGCGCTCGGCATGCCGTTTCCGTTGGCGATCGCTCTCACGGGAATGATCGTCGATGGCGTGCTCGACCAGTTTCCCACGCTACGCGTTGGGTTCATGGAAGGGGGCACCGCCTGGATTCCGCTGGTGCTCGATCGGCTGGAGCGCGAGCTGGAGTACGGCGGGCTCAGGCTGAAGCGGCATCCCACAGAGTACTTTGCCGACGACCGCCTCTTCGTCGGTTGCGAAGGCAACGAGAAGGCGCTGGCCTACGCTATTGAGCGCGTGGGACCCAACCCGTTCATGTTTGCGTCCGATTTCCCCCACGAGATTTCAATCGACAACTGCATGGAGGAAATCGACGAAATCCTGGAAAGAAAAGATCTGCAAAGCGACCATAAGGCTGCCATCCTCGGCGATAATGCACGCCGGTTCTACCGGCGCTAAAAACGCGCAAGGAGAGGCATCAGAGCATTACCGGGACTTTGCTCGATATTCGCCGCGTTTACACCGGCCATTTTTCCAGGCGATACGCCTGGTCCCAAAAAAGAAACTCGTAGCGGCTGCTGAGAAGGAAATGTGAGCGCATCAGCCTTTGCTCTTCGGCTTTGGCGCGGCCTCCCAATTGATCCATCAATTGAATCTG
>DASTOD010000789.1:0-3276 GCA_035762645.1 Binatia bacterium
CCAGGGCCGCTTTGAATTGGCCAAACGACACTTCGAAGAAGCGCTTAAGCTTTATCCGAATTACGCCGATGCGCACAGCAATCTGGGGCAGCTCCTGGCAGAGCAAGGGGACATCGACAGCGGCATCAGCTACTTTCGCAAAGCTATCGCCCTCAATCCGGCTCTGAGTAGAGCCCATCTGAACCTCGGTGTGGCCCTTGCCAAGCGCGACCGTATCGAAGAGGCCGTTCGCCCGCTCCAGGAGGCCGTTCGCTTAGTTCCTGAGTCCGCCGAGGCCCATTACTACCTGGGCAGTGTATACGCGGCGCAAAGCGGGTACGATGAGGCGGCGAAATCATTCAATGAAGCGCTGAGACTCAGAGGCGACTTTGCCGCGGCGCATCAGGGCCTGGCCCAGGTCCTGGCGCTACAGGGAAAGAAGCAAGAAGCGCTGCAGCACTACCGGGAAGCGCTTCGGCTGATGAAAGAGGCAAAAGGCGGGGCCAACGTGCGGTGAGGAAAGACCAGAGATCAGAGGTCGGAACTCAGACGTCCACGATCAAGACAAGGACAACCGCGCGGTTGAGTGTTGCACCTAACGTATTCGTAAAGTAAACGTGGCCGGTGGATCCAAAACTTTGATGAACGGTATCGGATCGGGATCAATTTTCATAGGCACCATTTTTACGTCGGGTGTGCTGATCAGCCCTTCGGCCCAATGGTACTTGAGAATCACCTCACGACCTCTTACATCAGACGCTTGGATGCGGTTTTGGCTCGTCTTTAGCTGCCCCTCTCCCTGAAGGAACCACATAAAGGGTTGATTGACTTTCATCAGGTGGATGGGGCCTATACGTTCGTCCAGCACCAACAACCCCGGAATCGACCTAAACCGCTCAATCGAGGCGGGGTGAAAGGCAATCACGGCCCCGATGTTGTAGAGGCTGAGATAGTTTTTAATTTCTTCGTCCGTGAGCGTCTGAATGTCTCTCTTGAATAATTTGCCCGAATGGAATTCGGCGAAGTGATGCCGGTCGTTGTAGAGATTGATGGGCCCGCCAATAAGTTGGCGGCCTGTCCAGTGCGGCAGGAAAGAAGACAGGTACATTCCGTCATAAGCAAAGCCGGTTTCATCACCCGACTCCTCGAACAAAACTCTGGCATTGGCGGGTGTTTCCTTTTGAACCCACTCCACGATGGCGCTTATTTCGGGAATAATCCGGGTCCGCAGCTTCATCCTGCCCTGAGTCTCGGTCTGTACGAGGTTCACGATGAACGCCACGGCTCCGACCGAGAGCAAAACAGCGACGCCGTATGAGGAGGATCGATCAGCGAGTCGGACCGCGATGAAATAAGCCGCCGGCAGGACTAGAAACAGATCGTACGGAACTTTGAAGCGGAGGGATTGCCACTTTTCGAGAAGAGGTATGAACGAGCCGAAGTACGCGACCATAAAAAGGACTGCTATAGCAGCGGCTAGAGTTAAACCGAGGTCTCTATTTTTAGTGCGCAGCAAACTCCAGGTTCCTAAAAAGCCGAGGACGAGCAGGACCAGACGAAAACCCTTTTCCCAGAACGAGCTGCGAAACGTCCAAAAATTTCTCGGCCCGAGATAATCGTAAACGAAGGTGAAGATTTCACGGCTGGTAAATAGCGGCAGCTGCTCCACGATCGCCGCGGATACATCGGCTCCGCGGTGGCTAAACGCCGGGGCAATCCAGATGAGGTTGATTAGCGCCGAAAGAATAGCGGCCGCCCCAAGCCATAGAAAGACTTCGCGCCGAATAAGATCGGGTCGGATAACGAGCAGCGCCACCAACGGCGGTAAAATCATCAAGACGGCTTGCACATGCGTGGGCAAGATGGCCAGCGCAAATAAAAACCAACCCAGATGGGCTGGGCTCCAAGACGATGTTTGCTTTGCCATGCGGTAAAACAGCGAAACTCCAAGGACGCTGAGATAGGAAGCGAAGACATAACCGATCATGCCGTAAAAGAACATCTCGCGCGGAAGAGAATTCCACCAGTAAACGGTTCCCAACCCGGCTGCCGATAACGCCGCGAGGTTCTTAAGTTCATCTCCATGAAAAAAATTCCGGACTGTGAAGTACATAAGCCAAGGGATACATGCCATCGCCAGCACGGCCAGGATCTTAAACCATTGGATTGGACTCAACGCCAAACTCGACAAACCGAGAGCCGAAAGCTCAAACAACTTGATGCTCAGATCCTGAATTGTGTTTGAAGGATAGCCCGCCATAAACAGAGGATTGTAGCCCCAGACGGTTCTGTCCTGGGTCCAAAACATCTCCATAGAGTTGAGATGGTGGAAATGAAGCCCCCAGTCCTGCTCGATAATCGGCTGATTGTTGACAAGGCCAGGCAGGGGAGCAAACAGAGCAGCCAAACCGACAAAGTGAAGCAGAAAGATACCACTTACTATGAGGGGAGCCATCTGATGGTCCAAACCGTGGAGTTGTCGTTTCTCACGGTCCGCTAGACGCTGGCGCTTTGCCTCTCGTAGCGAGCGTTTCTGTGCCATATCTTTAAACTAGAGATTCCAGGTGGGTGCTATTTGTCCATGCTGTCTCGTCGACCGACACCAGTCTGGCAATGCTGCAAAGCTACGCTCCGGGCTTCTTATCGAACCTGCTTCTTGGGAGATTTTGACGTTCGGGACTCGAGCAAACCCTTGGCCCGGGCTAAAGCTAAGGCGACAGGAATGAGCAGGAAGTAGCATAGTGCTCCCGCGATCAGAGTTGCCGTAATTCCTAGCGCGAGACTGACTGCGATTGCACTAATGGAAGCGAGCACGCCAGCGGCGCCGTTAATCCCCCAGAACCAAGGCGTCGGTCTGGAATCGATCGCGGTAATGAGCCGCATGCCCGTAGGGAAGCCAAACCCCAGCAAAAGCCCGGCCGGCGTGATGGATAGTACGCATATGGCGATCCGCGCGGTTAGCGTGGCGTGATTGAATGCGGCAAATAACTCACTTAAGACAAAAGGCAAGATCACCAAATAGCCACCTGTCAAGATTGCCCAGGTGGTAATCTTAGTCCGGCTATGAAGCGTAAATTTCTCTGAAAGAAAACTGCCACTACCCGTTGTTAGTATTAGGCTGAAGAGAAGAACGCTTAGGGAGTAGGTGGGGTGGCCCAGGAAGACAGTCATTCGTTGGAGCAACCCGATTTCCACCATCATAAAACCGGTACCGATCAAAGCAAAGTAGAGTGTCCCTCTAGTTACCACCGCAAGGCCAACATCTTTAAGCGCAGGACGCAACGGAACAACGATCGC
>DASTOD010000790.1:0-10231 GCA_035762645.1 Binatia bacterium
GTTTCCGCGCCGGATCCCAGATACCCATCATCGCGCGCACGCTTCGCACCATGCCGCCGCCGATCAGCCGCACGATATCGACGTGGTGCGGCCCCTGGTTCAACACGACACCACGACTCATCGCTAGCTCGTGCTTCATCCGCGGCCGGTACATGAACTCGTTATAGTTCCATGTGTTGATCATGCGGAGCCTGCCCAGCTCGCCGCCCTTGACGATCTCGCGAATTTTCCGCACCGGCGGATCGAAGCTGTGCGTATGGCCGCACAACAATTTAACGCAGTGCCGCTCTGCGGCCTCGTTCATTGCTTCGCATTCTTCGATCGACAGCGCCATCGGCTTCTCGACGATCACATGCTTGCCGCGCTCGGCGGCGGCGATCACGTGTTTGGCGTGCCGCTCATTGGGGGTCGCCACATAGATGAAGTCGACATTCGGGCTCTGGCACATCTCCTCGACGCTGGTAAACACCTCGCCATCATAGGCCTCGCGAAACTTTCTCAAAGCGTCCGAGCGTAGATCGGCTGCGGCGCTGACTGTTAGGTACGGAAGACGAGAGAGCGAGGGCAATATTTGCGTGCTCGCCACTCCAAGACCCGCCATCCCCAGTCGCAGAACTTCACTCATGAGGTTCTAACTTTCAAACTTCGAACAAAAATAATTTATCGCGCCAAGGCGCAAAGAAAAATCTCTTGTTCTCAGAACTTGGCGTGCTTTGCGTTTTTGCGCGAGTCAGCTTTTTCCGATTCTGCAATCCGAAAATCAACCGGAGTTTCGAATCTTTTTGCCTAGAATTTCTCCCTCGCTTGCGCTTCGACGCCTTTGGTGTACTCTTTCCAATCCGCGGCGTTGGAGATCATATCCGAGAGTACCAGCAGGTGAGGAAGCCGGTTTTTACTAGGGTCCCTGATGACGTGCGGCGGGTCGCGCCCCTCCTGGACGTCTCTGATGGCTTTCTCCAGGAGCTTTCGTGCCGCAAGAATCGCCTTATCCGAAGAAACCAGATGCTCGTCAGTGCGGTCCTGGATCGCGCCTTGGCTCGCGGTCGCAAAGGCGTCATGGGCTTGAAAGCCCGTGCCCATCCCTGCATAGGTTTTGGTTTTCATGGATTCGCGATCCTGCATATAGCGGTTGGCTTCGTTGCGGACCAGTTTGTACTCGGCCGTGAACTCGGAGCGTTCCCGGTTGACGATATTTTTGTCAAGCGGCGCCCCCGCGCTAAAGACGAACGTGTACTTCCAGTGATGGGTGTCGTCGATGGGAACATGCCAGTTGACCGAGTAACCCTCACCGCCCGTCTGTCCCGGAAAGGCGCTCAAGTTAGGAAGAATGAAGTATGAAACTCTTAAATAAGCTTTGTCGCCTTGGAGCTTCCTGACCGTGTAGATGCGGACTCCAAAGTCGGTCGGCTCCACGTCTAGAATGGGAGCAATGTTTCTCGCCACGAGATTATAGTGGGATTCCTCCCCGCCGCGCACGCCTCTATAGCGCTCGTCTCTGTTCTCGAGAAAACGATGAAGAAAAGAAAGGTGAATCGGATCTATGTTGCCCTCGTTGGCCTGAAGGTAATTGCAGTCATGAAAAATTTTGTTGACGTAGAGATGCTCGGACGACGCGTTGAGAAAATCATAATTGGGAAGCAGCGGCGGTTTTCCCGGTCCCAGGTAGGCGAAAATGGCTCCCCCGGCTTCTTTACAGGGATAGGCGGGATGCCGAATAGCATCCCGATGCGCGCCGCCGCCCGGCTCCCCTGGCTGCTCCAGACATCGCCCCTCGATGTCATAGAGCCAGCCATGATAAAGGCACCTGAGGCCGCCAGCCTCGACCCGGCCGTAGCTTAGATCCGTGCCTCTGTGAGAACAGTGAATCCCCAAAAGCCCCGCTCTTCCCTTGTCGTCGCGGAATAACACCAAATCTTCACCGAAGATTTGTACCCTGAGAGGTGGCCCTCCCGCAGGGAGCTCTTCTAAAAGCGCCACCGGTTGCCAGTACCGCCTCAATAGCTCTCCGGCCGGCGTTCCGGCCCCTGTTCGGGTCAGGAGATCATTTTCTTCTCGCGTCATCATGACATGAATTCCCTTGTGTTATTCCCTCGCCCGTTGCGCCCTCATCCTAACCTTCTCCCCAAGGGAGAAGGAACCTTAAGACTTTTCGCTTATTACACACCCGGAAACGGTATAATGCCCTTGAATTTCGCGATCGTCTTCTCACGCAACTCTCGGCTCGAACGGCTTACCCTGGGAAACTTGTCGCGCCACGCGAACGGCCTTACGGCGTAAAAGACGGCGCGGCTGTTTGTGTGATCGCCGCTCTCTCGTTTTTCAGGCGGCATGCGCGGATCGAGCGGCGTGCTCCAGCAGCCATCGATGATGTCGATGTTGGTTTTGGGATCGACTCGGGTCATCATCGCCCAGAGGACTTCCTTGACGTTCGTCGGATCGATGTCGTCATCGACCACGACCACGTAGCGGCCGTTGCGCGCTGCCGCCGCGCAACTCAGCGCCGCGAGCCCCGCCTGTTTCGCATGGCCGGCGTACTTTTGCTTGATCGAAATCACGGTGAGATAAGACGTATGATTGTAAACACCGGCGATATCTTGAATCCCCGCGCTCTCCAACTGATCCCACAGAACCCCGCCCGAAATGTGCAGATCCATTTTCACTGCCCCGGGCCACAGCGGCGCCTCGTCTTCGAGAATGGGATCATTGCGATGATAAATCGCTTTCACCCGCACGATGGGTTGGCGCTCTCCGGTGCCGATCGTCCCGCCGGAATAATAGCCGGGCCATTCGCCGAACGGCCCTTCGTCGCGGGACTCCTCCGATGGCGGCGGCACCTCGCCCTCAATGGCGATCTCGGATGAAGCCGGAATCGGCAGCCCGGTAATCGGCCCGCGCAAAACCTCCAGCGGCCGGCCGATCAGCCCGCCCGAAACTTCCAATTCTGAACGACCGAACGGAAACTTCGTGTAAGACGGCATGAAGACGAGCGGGTGCTGGCCGTAACTCGCCACCACCGGACAGCTCTTGCCCTTCTCCCAGTATTTCATACAGATTTGCCGGCCATTTTGTCCGGGACTCATCCAGAGTCCCAGGGTCTTTCGATCGTGGAGCTGCATGCGGTAGGCTCCGTTGTTCACGTATCCGGTATCTGGATCACGGTTGATCAGCCCGCCTCCCGGTCCGAAGTAGCGGCCGCCGTCGTTTTCGTGAAAGCGGAGCGCGGGAAAGTTGAGCAGATTGACCTCCTCTCCGGTGAGCCTGTTTTCAAAAAGCGGCGAAGCGCTCACTTCTTTCGTCGCAATCGGCTTGGTGGCTTCGATCTTGCGCGCCGCCAGACGGACAAGCTCGAGCTTGCTTTTGTCCAGCGGCAAACCCAATGCGAGCCCAACGCGCTTGTAGGCCGCGTACGGCAGCGCGCACACTTTGAAGCCGGCGGGATAGCCCTTGATGCGGTCGAAAAAAAGAAGAGGCGGCTGCGGCACCAGCTCGGCGGTGGATTCCACCAGCGCGCCGATCTCACCGTCCCAATCGGCGCCTTCGATCAGTCTCCAGTCGCTGATTTTTTTTGCTTCTTCTAGAAAGCTCCGAAAGTCTGTATAAGCAAGCTCTCCCATTGTCTTCTCCTAATTGTTTCTGGTTTCAAGTTTCTCGTTTCTAGTTTGTATTTAGGACGAGTTGAGAATTTCCGTGACTTCAAACCAGAAACCTGAAACCAGGAACTAGAAACCAATGAATCAGAACCCCCACTAAATCTCCCCCTTTGCTAAGGGGGAGACAAAGAGGGGGTAGCCTATTCTTCCACTACGGAAATTTCCGACTCCACGCCTCTTCTCTTCAACTCCTCCAGATACATGGGATGGACATCCGGCGGCTCTTCTTCAAACGGAATCATTTCATGCAGCTTCGTTCGAAAACGATCCTGGCTGTACTTCGGGCTGCGCCCGCGCATGGCGAAATGGCGCATCGTCGTATGGCCGGTGTTGAAATGGCCGTGATACATCAGATCGCCGGGCGAATAGATCGAGCCGGGCTTGATCTCAAACCGTTGACGCTCCTCGCCCTCGCGCCAGACCATCGAGAAGCCTTCTCCCTGAGTTACGGTGACGATCGCGCCCGGACCATGACGATGAAACGTGCTGCGGCTGCCGCGAGGAAATTCCTGGATATGGCAGCCGTACGTCGTTCCGGCCAGTCCGAAGCGCATGATCCGGACGCCTTTCCCCTTCATCGGGTACTCGTCGAGAGAAAACTCGTTCGCGTCCTGGATCAAATTGGTTTCCCAGGAACGGACGGTGAGCCGCTTGTTTTCTCGAAAAAATTCCCGATCGGGTCGAAAGCGGTCGCGAAATTGGAAAGGATTGCGGAATATGAAATCGTCATTGTGAAAAAGGTTGATGACGTGCGGCGCGTTCGTTCCGGCAAGGAAGCGCACAGGTTCGTCCCTGGAGACATTGAAGTGCTGATAAGAGAGGTTCAAGGGAATCGCGAAGATCGTTCCCGCGCTCCACTCAAAGGTCTGCTTGGCGTTTTCGTCGAACCAGAGGGTGGTCGCGCCGCGGCCCCTGTGGACGTAAACGAGTGTCTCGAAGAGATGGCGCTGTGGTTCGGTCTGTTTTCCGGGCGGGATCTCACAGATATAGGCGTCCGTCTCCTGTTGCTCGCCGAGATTCAGATAGCAGCCGAGAGCTCCCATCCGCGCCCAGGGTTTCACCTCGACCTCCATGACGTCCTCGATGAAAAAACCAGTCAGCGAAGCAATGCCTTCGGCGGCTTGAAACTGTTCGTACGGCGTCGGTCCCAAACGAATCGGGTCGCGATGTGGGAGTCTCATCGACGATTGGCTCCTTCCGAGCGGTGCGCTCGGAAAAAGGCTTCAGCGACTTCTGCAACTCGTATAATCCGAATGCAATTAGAAGGTCAAGGCACTGTCGTTAAAACCTTAACAAATTCGCAAGGAAAGAAACGACGGGAGGATGAAATCACTTGCGGCCGCGCGATCGCCGACGTGTTTTGGCGCGCGCGGTCTTGCCGGCGGGCAAACTCGAGCCGGGAAATTGAACGTTGATTGCCACGATCCGGTCCGAGTAACGATCTGCGAGACGGCCGAGAAATGCGCTGAAGAGTTGCCATTCGCGGCCGGGCTTGTGCGGGCTGATGACCTCGCAATTGATCATGCCATCGGCAACCGACCAGTTCATCCAGCCAGGGTACGCCTGGTTCTTGTGCTGGATCCTCCGCCCGCGCCTGGTTGCCTCGAAGGTGCGGAGCTCACCCGTGCGCATCGCATGGACGAGTGTCTTGTGAAGGTTTGCACCCTGGCGTTCGATAATCTGAAAGCGGATCATGCCTCGGCACTTCCGTTGAACCTTAGCGGCCGGTCGCTGACTCAGGATCTACCGAGGGATTGTATTGCCAACCTCACCAGTTGACAAGCCAAATCCGATCGCCAGAAAGGGCGAAAACAGACCACTGACTACAGGACCACAGACTGCAAATCCGCTGCAAAAACCCGTTCACCCTTCGACAAAGCTCAGGCCGAACGGCAATTGAGACAGACTGTGCAACAGAAATGACGACGGACTAGAGACGACAGACCACGTCGTCTGTGGTCGCGTAGTCAGCGGACTGTTGGATACCTGCCGAGAATTAGCTGAAGGCTCTGTTGTCCGCTGGAGCATGCGATAGGCTCTCATAACGGCTAGACCGCCGGCCAAGAGGAGGAGGCTTAGCGGCTCCGGTACCTGGGATTGCCCGCCGCTACACCTGTTCCAACGGACATCGTCGAAATCCACCGATGAGCTGATAAACTGGGCGCAGCCCTGGCCATCGTTGACTGTCAATCTTGTTGTTCCCGTGTCCCCTACCGTCACCAGGTCCCACAGCGCAATTCCGTTCAAGACGACGTTGTTGAAATTGAAAACGGTATCGCCGCTGTTTGAGCCCTCCTCATCACCTTTGAAGAATATGGCCCCTAACCGGCTAACCGGATCGGTAGGCAATCCGCCACCAATTCCACCATCGCCAAGAAGAATACTCGAGTTGCTCAAATTAAAGTTGCTCCCGCCCCGGATTCTGAAAATGGCCAGGATATCTTTGGAGCCCTGTAAGATCCAGTCGGAATTGTTTAGCTCAAAATCGCTTTTGCCGCCGTTGATCGAGATATCAATGACGACCAGACCGTCATTGTTGAGATCAACCAGATTGGTGATAAACGGGCCCGAGCCATCCAAGCTATTCTGATTAACGATGTTGTTTGTAATCGTGGCGTCCGCTAGCAACAGCGGGGATAAAAAGCTTCCAAGCGGAGAGTTCACCAACCAGTGGAGCGGGGTTGAACGTCGTTACGCCGGTTACCGGTTATAGGATGCGGTTAAACCAAAGGAGTGAAAGCAAAGCCGAAACAAGCGCTGTAACGGCCGCTACTGCGGAAAACAAGGCGCTGACTTCCATGTCCTTTTTCTCCAGCACGAGGCGGGCGTTGAGCGACTCGTAGACTTTCTTTAGGTCCGTTGCGGTGCCCGCGTAGAAATACTCGCCATGGGTCATCTTGGCGATCGCCTTGAGCGTTTCCTCATCGAGCCGCACGCGCATGGACCAGCCGTCGAAACCGATGGTTTCCCCGCTTCTCGTGCCGATCCCAACCGTGAAGACACGAACGCCGCGATCGGCAGCCATGCGCGCCGCCTCCAGCGAGTCGGGGCCCGTGGTCCTCTGGCCGTCCGTGAGCAAAATGATGGCGGCGGACGCGTAGGAGCCGGGCGGAACCGGCTTGAACGGTTTTTCCCCTTTGCCAGTCTGATCGAGCGGGACGCCGCGCGGCGCGTTACGGTCGTAAATCAACGAGCTTACATCGATCCCTGCGTCCGGGAAGATCGTCGCCAGCGAGACGATGATGCCGCTACCGATCGCAGTGGCGCGCTGTAGCTGGAAGCGATCGATTGCCGCGAAGATATCCTCGCGATTGTGAGTCGGTGGCTGCACGACCGACGCCGTTCCGGCGAAAGACACCACGCCGATGCGCACGTTTGACGGCTGCTCGGCGACAAAAGCTTTCGCCGCCGCCTGGGCCGCCGAGATTCGATTGGGCTGCACGTCGGTGGCGCGCATGCTGCCGGAGACGTCCATAGCCAGAATGATGGTTCGCTGCTGAGATGGCAACGTGATAACCGCTGCGGGACGGGCAATCGCCAGGAGCATCGCGATGAGCGCAATCAGGAAAATGAGCGGCGGAATGTGACGGCGGAATCTCTGGCCCGCGCCCATCGCCTCTTTGACCATGCTCAAGCTGGCATATCTGAGCGCGGCCTGCTTTTTCCGGCGCAGTAGAAAAAAATATCCGGCAACGAGCGCCGGCACGATCAGGAGCAGCCAGAGCATCTCAGGCCATAAAAACTTCATGGCTTCCCCTTAAGTGCCCCGGCAAGCTCCCGCCCGCCGCCAACTGGCTTCGCCGTTTGCGCAGGTCGGCAAACCGCATAATGGCATCGACAAGATCATCTTTTGTAGACAATTCCAGCGCGTCCACGCCCGCCTGGCGAAACGCCGACCGGAGCTCCCGCTCGCGCCGCTGGGCCACAGCCGCGAAGCGCTTCCTGAAAGCGCGATCGTGGGTGTCCACGAATAGCTGTTCGCCGGTCTCGGCGTCGCGCATGACGAGAAGCCCCAGATCGGGCAATTCCATCTCCAATGGATCGTAGAGACGCACCGCCAGGATCTCATGGCGCTGGGCCAGGTGGGCCAGCGGCTCGGCCCAGCCGGGGGTAGTAATGAAATCGGAGACTATGAAAACGAGGGATCGCCTTTGCATCACTCGAAACGCCGTCTGCAGGAGATCGCGCAGGTTGGTCGCTGCCGAGCGCGAAGGCTCCGGCCGCGACAGCATCCGGTAAAGGATGTGGAGCACGTGGCGCCGGCCGCTTCGCGCCGGAATCACCGTATCCACCCTGTCGCCATAGAATAGCGCCCCGACGCGATTGCCGTGACGAGTCAGGAGCCGCGCCAGCACCGTGACGAATTCGGTTGATACCGACCGCTTCTTCTCGTGCGAGCCGAAGTCCACGGACGGGCTCAGGTCCAGCAGGAACCAGGCCGTAACTTCTCGATCTTCATTGTACACCCTGACGTAAGGTGTCATGAGTCGTGCGGTGACGTTCCAATCGATGTAACGGACATCGTCGTGATACTGGTACTCGCGCAGATCGGCCAGATCCAAACCGAAGCCGCGAAACAACGTCTGGTAGTCGCCATGAAGGAGTCCATCGAGCCGGCGAATGACGGTCCACTCGAGACGCTGGAGCAGGTTCTCTGAATTACGGCTTGTGGCGTATCGCCTATGGCCTATGGATCTTAATGCCTGGTTTTTTTCCATCTCTCTATACGCCATAAGCTATCAGCCATATGCCATTTATCAGCCTGCGGCGATTTTGACATGGGTCTCCAGCGGCTTATCCGGAGCCGGTATGTGTTGCATGATCCGATGGATCAATTGATCTGGCGTCATCCCATCGGCCAGAGCCTCATACGTCAGCACGAGCCGGTGCCGAAATACATCGGGCACCAGATCCGTCACGTCCTGGGGCAAGACGTAGGTACGTCCGCGCAGGAACGCCAGCCCGCGCGCGCCCTCGATGAGATTGATCGAGGCGCGCGGGCTCGCGCCAAATGACACGTACTTCGCCGCACCGGTAACACCATAACGATCCGGATCCCGCGTTGCGGAGGCGAGCCGCACGGCGTGTTGCTTGAGCGACGGATCGACATATATGCTACGGCACTCGCGTTGAAGCGCGCTCAGCTGTTCGGTCGTGGCCATCGGGACGACATCGTTCGCCATCCCGGTGACCCGGTCGACGATGACAAACTCCTCTTCTTCGGTTGGATACCCGACGAGCACCTTCATCATGAAGCGGTCCACCTGCGCCTCGGGCAGCGGGTAGGTTCCCTCCGTCTCGATCGGATTCTGGGTGGCCATCACCAGGAACGGCTCGGGGACGCGGTGGCTCTCCCCTGCGATCGTGACCTGGCGTTCCTGCATGACCTCGAGCAACGCGCTTTGCACTTTTGCCGGAGCGCGGTTGATCTCATCGGCAAGAAGAAGGTTCGTGAATACGGGGCCGAGTGAGGTGGTGAAATCGCCGGTTTTCTGGTTGTAAATGCGCGTTCCCACCAGATCCGCCGGAACCAGATCCGGCGTGAATTGAATTCGTCTGAACGACCCGCGAATGGTTCTGGCGAGCGTCTTGACGGTAAGGGTCTTGGCGAGCCCCGGCACACCCTCGACGAGCAGGTGTCCTTGCGCCAGGACGGCCACGAGGACACGCTCCAGGAAATGATCCTGACCGACGATGACCTTTTTCACCTCATAGAGAATTCGCTCCATGAGCGAAGCAATTTCGCTGCGGGTTTCTTTGCTGTCCATATGTCAAAGCATCCTGAGTTTCGGGAATCGTGTCTGATGTTTCGCGTTTGGGAGGAAAACTCGAGACTCCAAACCCGAAACTCGAAACTGCTGAGTCCATTCAATCAAGCGCATCTTGACCAACAGCCGTTGTCGTCTGCCTCGGCGCATGAATAATTCAGACTAGAATGGCGGCAGTCCCGCGGCCGCTGCGGCATTCTCAATCGGCACCGCAAAGCCAATTCCGACAAAAAACCCCCTGTCTGTAGGGTTAAGAATGGCGGTGACGATGCCAACGACCTCGCCCTCTTGGGTCACCAGCGGCCCGCCGGAGCTTCCAGGATTAACCGCGGCGTCGAACTGAATGAGATTCGTGAGCAGGCGCTTCCCTTCCGGGGAGCGGAATTCGCGCCGCAAACCTGACACCACTCCCGCCGTCACCGACGGGCCGATGCCGAACGGGAACCCCACGGCGAAAACCTGGTCACCCATTGCGAGATTTGCGGTGGACCGCATCGTGGCCGCAAAAAGATCGTCGGGAATCGTCTGCGCCTGAAGCACGGCCAGATCGTGCTCCGGACGCGCGCCGGTGACGGTCGCGTCGGACTCGAGCCCATCGGCGAACACCACTTGCACCCGCTTGGCGCTGAGCACCACGTGGAGATTGGTGAGGATGATACCTTTGTCGACGATCACGACCCCTGTACCGACGCTCTTTTCTATGTCCTCGCCGTCTTCATCAGGTTCCAGTCCGCGCACGCGAACGATAGACGGTCGAATAACCTCGTACGCCTTCGCGGCAGGCGACGGAAGGATATTGGTCTCCAGCGTGTG
>DASTOD010000791.1:0-15637 GCA_035762645.1 Binatia bacterium
GTTCGGAAAACAAGGAAGCCTCCGCCGCCGTTCTCGAATTTCCGAAAGGAGTATGAGCCATGCCCTTCCACAAGCAGCTTCGCAATCTGAGCGACCACGACTTGCGCCGCCATCTCGAACTGGAGAACGCGCGCGGGAAGCGTGGATCATGGGTCTACAACATCAACCGCCATCAGGCTTTGATCGACGAAGTGAAACGGCGGGAACGGGAAGAAAGGCGGGTAGCAGCGTGAGAACTTACGAAACGCTTGGTGGCCAGAACATCACCGACGCTGCGGCGGAAATGGTGAAACTCGCGAAGCTTCACGGCGAGCCAATCAAAGCAGTTTTCAACGGCATTCATCTCGTGGCTTACGCCAGTCAGCACCCGGATGAAATCGTAACGGATTATTGGGACCAAAGCAACAGCCGCCGCGAAGAATGGATAGCGTCGCCTGAAGGTCAGGAGTCCGAACGCAGGCGCGCCGAAGGCCAGAAGATTGCCGATCAGGCGAAGGCCGAAGGTATCCTTCCGTTCGACGTGGCCAATCAGCCGGATTGGGACGAGGCCGTCAAGGTCAACACCGACGATTACGGATCTTGCGGCATCCGGTACGCCGCCCGATGGGCGAACTACATGGAACGCGAAATGGCGAGCGGTCACGCGCTCGAAGACATTGCCAAGCGTACCAGCGACGAAGCCGACAAGGAAGGCATCACCGGCTTCATGTATGGCTGCGCCGTGTCGATCCTATCGCAAGTCTGGAAGCATGGCGAGGCGCTCCGCCGCTGGCACAATCTTGATACTCAGATCGGGGATGAAGGCGAGAAAGCCAACGAGACTGGCGGCGTTCTGAACCCTGCTCTTCTGAATATTGGAGCACCGTCATGACCAGCATCAGCATTGAGTTTCAGAGCATCCCCATGCGCGCCGGCGAACGTGGTTTTGAATACGGCCACGGGGACAAGACGGTGTGCGAGATAAGCCTTACCGCAGTGGTTGAGGCTTCGTCCCGCGAACGCTGGGCAGTCGATGAAATCCTCCTCTGGGAGATCGGCAGCGTTCGCTCCCGCGTCATCTACTACGGCCTCGATAGAGATAGTCAGCTATTCGGCGATCTCAAGTACTGGCTGGAGAGTGACGCCAACGCCGTCGATAAAATCAACGATTACGTGGCGCTGGCGATTTTGCCATCTGGCCGAATTGTCGGCGGAGATGCAGCACGGGCCGGTGATGCGGAGGCGCGGGTATGAGCACCACACGCGAACGCAAGCTGAAATTCCTGAAGGACGGCGGTCTGTCCCTCCGTGAGGGCGTTACAGAGATGCTTGCCGTTCGTGGCGACGACTGGCTCACCGATGAGCAGATCGCCGACCTCGTGCGCTTTCTGATCGACATCCAAAAAGACATGCAGCGGCGGAACCGAAAAAATCGAGAATTCTATCGCACGCATTCGATCATGGATTTGGACCAAGCATCATGACCCCGCTCGACCGCACCGACGACTACATCCTCCGTCTCCGCCAAGCTTACCACGCTGGGGCATTGAGCTACGAAGATTTTCGCCAGCGGTTTAACGAGGCAATGAAAGAGGCGGCAAATGACAGATGAATATACCACGCTCACGGACGACCAGAAAGCCGCCGTCGATGAGATGGTCCGCATTTCACGGCAAGGGCGATTGCCAGTGAGACGGATATTCCCCGACCTTGAGGCCGAGGCCTACGCTTACCCGCATTCAAGTAACAGCATTGCCTGGGGCTTGGATCACCTGAACGGCGTCAATTTCAAGCGGGGGATCGTGGAATGAGCGACACATCAAAGCTCATAGAGCGGCTACGCAAACTGGCAGAACAGCAAGCCGCCCCGCCGGATCAGTCTTATCACGAAGGCAAGCTGCTGACCAAAGAAGACCACGTTTACTGGCTGGCCGCCGACGCGATCGCCGATCTTGAAGCCCGTCTCCGCATAGCAGAGAAGCGCGCTGACGACGCGGAAGCCCGCAATGATTTCCTGATCAAGGAATTGGACAAGCTTATCGAGAAGGCGAGGCAGTCATGACCGCAATCCGCGACCTTGCCAGAGAGACCGAAGCCGCACGGGTTCTACGCGAGAACCTCGCCGACATCATTCAGGATGAAGACGACGCCCGTGATTTTGTCGAAGGCGAGACGAACCTTGTCGAGGCGATCGAGCTTGCAGTGAAGCAGACCGGCGAAGACGAATGCGCCATTGACGCGATCGACGGCTACATCGCCAAGCTGAAATCCCGCAAGGATCGCATCAAGGGGCGTCTAGAGGCCACCTACACGGCGATAGCCGTAGCGATGGATCAAGCGTCGCAGAAGAAGATAGAGACGCCCTACGGAACCGTGACGAGCAAGAAGGCTATCCAGACCGCCATCATCATCGATGAGGCCAGCATACCGACTTCGTACTGGAAGCCGCAGGATCCAAAATTGGACAAGGCGCGTCTGTCCGCAGATTTGCGCAAGGGCGAAAAGATAGAAGGCGCAACGCTTTCGAACGGTGGCGCCACGATAGCCATACGGAGGGCATGATGAACGCAGTCGTACAGTTCAACGCAAATCAGGTCGAGCTCATCCGCAAGACCGTAGCCAAGGACGCGAACCAGACCGAGTTTGATCTGTTCGTTGAGATGTGCAAGGCGCGCGGGCTCAATCCTCTTATCCGCCACGCTTATTGTTTCGTGTTCCACAAGGACAAGGCCGACAAACGCCAGATGGTTGTCGTCGTTTCCCGCGAAGGGCAGCGCGCCATTGCCGAGCGGACAGGGAATTACCGGCCGGACGAACGCGCGCCGCGGTACACGTCATGCACGAAGGATGCGGCAACGAATCCTCATGGCATAGAGTCGGCTGAAGTCTCAGTCTACAAGCATTCGCACGGCGAATGGTTCCCAGTAACGGAGGTCGCGTATTGGGATGAGTATGCGCCCGTAGTGCAGGTCTGGGAAAATGGTCAGAGAACGGACAAGGTTCAGCTCGACCCCAAGAAAGACGGCTGGCGCAAGATGCCCCGGATCATGCTTGCCAAGTGCGCCGAGATGGCTGCGCTCCGCAAGGCTTTCCCGGATGATTTTGGCGGGCTCTACGGTGAAGGCGAACTTGACCGCGGCGAAATCCTTGATCTGACGCCATCGGAAATGGCGGATAAATCCGCACAGGAAAACCGCCTCGCCATGATCGGCGGACCGGACACCTACATCATCGATTGGCTCGACGGACACGAGCTCCAGAACGTGCCCGGCGGCAAATTCGGCGATCAGCTCATGGCCTTCATCGCAAGCTGCAAGGACGAGCCTTCCACCGTGCGCGCATGGATGGACCGCAACAGGCACAGCTTCAGACAATTCTGGGCAGCGCACAAGAGCGAAGCGCTAGAACTGAACAAAGCTCTGGAAGCTGCAAGCAAGCCCGCAAGCGGCGCGCAGATCGATCTTGCGGAAGCCATAGCAGAGCAGGGAGCGGCAGCATGAAACAAGCTCAGATCGATGAAAACGGCAACTTTCACTGCACGCTCGGCGTAGGCGAGAGCTGCACCGTCACATGGCAATCAAACGATCAAGCTGAATTGGCGATGTTAGGCGTCTTGGTCGGAGCGGTCATTCTCGTATTTGCTCTGTTTTGCTGGGCGCTGAAATGACCGTCACCGATCCTAATCCCTGGGTAATCCTTGCGGTGCTTTGCGTGTTCATAGCTATCTGGTTGCTGGTGGTGGTGAGGGCGAGATGAGCGGCAGGATCATCGTCAGGAAACCCTACTACGCCACGCAGTGCGAACATTGTGGCTGGTACGGATCATCGGAAGACTGCGGCGAGATGCGCTATGAAGATGACGCGGATGTCACCTGCCCGAAGTGCTGCAAGATCATAGCCGGCGATAGTCCTGATCCGAAGATCCACCACCTCTTCAAGACATGGGACGGAGTGATATGACCACGCGCATCATTCACGATGAGCAGGATCGCAAGATGCTCATCAAGCTGATCATGAGCCAGAAGCTTCCTTTCGTGGCGAAGGTGGAGCGCGGCGGCATCCGGTCGATAGAGCAGAACAGGTTGCAGCGGCTTTGGATGAACGAGATTTCCGAGCAGCTCGGCGACCGCACGCCGGAGGAAGCTCGCGGCGAGTGCAAGCTTACCATAGGTGTCCCGATCTTGCGAGCCGAAGACGAAGAATTCCGCCGCGAATATGACCGGCTTATCCGTCCACTGCCTTACGAGGACAAGCTGCGCTGCATGATGGAACCGATCGATCTGCCGGTAACGCGCCGGATGAAAACATCGCAGAAAACCAAGTACCTGGAGGGCATTTATCGGCTCTTCGCAGAGCAGGGCGTCGTCCTCACTATACCGCCAGACAAGCGTTTCAGACCGCCAGTCGGTGAGAAGGTGAAGGAGAGCGCAGCGTGACCGTATGGAACGACGAGATGAAAGCAGCAGCCATGAAGGATGCGCAGAAGGTCTGCGACCTCACAGACGTGCTCCGAGAGGCGCGTGAAGCAATCTCATGGCACTGGGAAACATCATCATCGATTGAGCAGCAGAACAAGGACGCCTTACTCGACATGATCGACACCATGCTCGGCGTCGCTCCTGGCGAAACGCAGAAGAATGCGGAGGAAGTCGCTTAGATGCCGAACCACGTTATAAACGAAGTGATATTCAGAAACGTCAATGCTGAGCAGCAGGGGCGCATCCTTTCTCTGGTCCAGAACGATGAGGGGCGCATTGACTTTGAGCTTCTCGTTCCGGCACCCAAAAACATCTGGTGGGGCAACACTAGCAGCAAGCATACGAACGCCTTCCGCATAAGCCATCTGGATTGGGCTCGCGAGAACTGGGGCACCAAATGGAACGCCTACGGCATGGATGAGGACGGCAACTATAAGTCCGTCGTACCTGCCGAAAATTCTCTGACATTGACCTTTCAGACCGCTTGGGGTCCGCCCTACGGCTGGCTTGTCGCCCTCTTCAACACGCTGAAAATTTCGTTTGAACATAACTGGTTCAGCGAGGGCGAATCTCGTGGTCATCACGCGATATTCGATCAGCCCGCTATGCAGGAAGGTATAGGCGATCCTTGGCGGGAAGTCACAGCAGATGACGATATGCAGCGCCACTTGCACAAACTTCTTTGGGGCGTTGAAAAGTTCGAGGACGAGGACTGATGACCCGCCGCGCCATCCATCTCCCCGGCTCATACGGCTTAGAAGCCGAGATAGAGCGCCGCATGCAGCCGGAGTCAGTAAAGCCCCGTGGATTGGCAATGCAGGCTCTATGGGGCTGGCTGACGGTCCTTACGGGGATAGGGATGGTCCTAGGGATTCTGTTCGGTCTGGTTTTCATTCTGCCGGTGGCGGCTGTTTTCAGGAGGGGGAAGAGGTGAGCAAACAGGAAGCCCAGATAATCGGCGAGCATCGGCATGGCACATACTTCGGCGAGGAAACATTGGAATACCAAGCGCTCAATCTTACCGACAGGCTGGGCGTCGAAATCGGCGTCGATGGCGTCGGCTATTTCTGGGCGTGTGAAGGCATCAACTCCATCGACCACGGGAAGCGTTTCACAGATCAATTCTACGCGGCCATAGATTTCCTGTCTACGCCTTTGGCTCGCGAGGAGCTGACTATCCGCAGGCAGAAAGACTTGCAGATAATAGCAGATTGCTTGGAGGCGACCAAGTGACCACCCGCCGCCGCCTCACAGAGCGCCAAGTCCTCGAAGTCCTGATCGTCAACCACGGCGCGATCATCCCGTGCGGGATATGCAGGCTTGCTCTGAAGGCGGAGGATCTCCGCTACGTCGAACGCGATCACCACCGGGCGAAGCACACATTTTTAGACGAGGAACTCGACCAGTGGGAAGCGCTCGACAATCAGCGCTACGTCCACGGCCTGAGAGACCCGAACCACGATTGCCACCGGCGCAAGACGGACGGCACGAAAGCCACGACCGCCGGTAGCGACAAGCACATGGCCGCGAAAGGCCGTCGCCTACGCGGCGAGAACAAGCCCCGGCGCAAGGCGAAGATCCAGTCCCGCAACACTCTCACCAAAGAGGAACGGGACAAGGCGAGACAATGGAAAATGAGAGTAGCAGGATGACGGCGACAATACCGATGCGCGTTTGGCACATTCCACAAATTCCGATGGACCCGTTTTACGTGGACGTTTCGAACGAGGAAGAGGCGCTGAAGATAATCAACGTGCTCGCGAATTACGATCTGTTCCAGTTCGAAAATAAGGTGAAGCCGGACTATTGCAACATGTCTGGCCTTGAGGTCTGCGTTGATGGCGAATGGGCCGAATGGGAAAACGAGGACTACGACGATATCAATGATTTCCGCCTCGGGCGCGCCGCTTCCCAAGGGAAAGAGAGCACGGAATGACCGACGAAATCATCAAGGTTGACTGCCAAGGCGAGGGGCCGGAATTCGTCGAACGCGCCACGATCAAGAAGCCTTCAGACCAGCTCCGTAATGCTTGGCAGGACGGTCCATACGGAAGCGTCGTTCTGTATGCCGCCGATCTGATCGACGAGCAAGTCAAGACTATTGCCAGCTTGCGGGACGACCTTGCCGAGATCGCCAGCTTGCGAGAGCAGCTTACCGAAGCGCGGGAGATCATCGTGGATCTTGAATCTGAACTCGTAAAAGCCGCGTACACGGCAGTCGAGATGGCGCGCGACGAAGGTCTGACTGTTGATGCCATGGTGCTCGAAGCCGCCATCGTCTCCCCCGGCGAGGAATCCGTCATTGCCCGCGCCCGCGCCTTCCTCACCAAGGGAGAGACAGATGCCTGAGAATAAGAGCCTCGGGCAGATTTTCCATGATGCCCAAGAGCAATGGTGGCGCCAGAACAAAGATATGCATCCCCAAGACTATTCTGATCTTACCCCATTGGGTCGTGAGGTCAAAGAGTTCGCCGCCTCTGCAGTCCGTCAGGCGGTGATAGAGGAGTGTATTCAGGCGATCAAAGCCCAGCAAGAAACCTTCGCGTCCGAAGAATACGCCACCGGCCAGCCGCATTCAAGTTTCGGGGAACGCTTCGCCTGCAAGTCCTGCATTGAGGCGCTCCGCTCTATCGCCAATGAGGGGAAGACAGATGGATAAGACCGACCCGTTAGAAGTCACAGCCTACGAGATGGTCCAGTCGGCGGAAAGCCGTGCTCGCCTTTCCGAGGGGCGCGCGCAAGATGCAGAGAAGCGCGCCGAAAAAGCCGAGCAGAAGCAAAGCGAACTTATCAAAGAGCTGGCGGCGGTTGGCGGCGAAACTCCACGCGACGCCAGGAAAACGGCCGAGCGTATCATATCGTCCATCTACGACCGATTTGAAAGAGCCAATTGGATGTATGACGATGACGGCTACAGCGAAGATCCTCTCCTGCTTAAAGACTACCTCATCGATTGGCTCACCACTCACCTTACCAATAACACAGGAGGACGCGATGGGTGAGGCCAAGTCAATCCTGATCACTCAGGCCGATATCTGTCCATATGAACGCCTCGTCGATAGCTGCGATCGCGCACTATACATGATCAGGTATGGCGAGTTGCCACCCGACGAAGTCATTTACAACTGGGTGAAGAAGACGACGGGTTGGATCTATTTTATCCAATGTGGCGAGTTCATCAAGATCGGCTTTTCGGGCGATCCGCTCTTTCGCTTGAAAGCTCTCCAGAAAGCCAATCCTATTCCGCTTCGTCTTGTCGCTACGCAGCGCGGCGAACGAGATCTCGAGCGGAAGATCCACCGACATTTCCGAAAAGCTCGTCGTGGCGGCGAGTGGTTCAAATTTACCGATGCGATCTATTGGCACCTCGTTGACAAGACGCGCCTGCATGTCGATCGCCAGACATTGAGCAAGAAAAATGCCGCCAGCAATCGTTAAGCCGCTCACCACCAAAGACCTGTCCGAGATGACCGGCTTCAGCATGGATTATTTTCAGAAGCTCGCAAGGGCAGGGAAGATTCCGTGTCAAAGATTGGGCTATGGTTCTCGAGCCATGTTCCTATTCGATTCTGCCGAATTCGAACAGTGGTGGAAATCCAACTTACGAAAGGTAGAGCCATGTCAGGAGGCACGCTCCGGAAGCGGGGGAAGATCTACTGGGCGCGGGTCAGGTTCCAAGGGAAAGACCACGAAAAGTCCCTTGGCACAGAAAGTCGATCAGTTGCTCGTGAGCGGCTTGGCCGCTATGTCGAAGAACTGAAGGCCGCGAAATGGGGGGAGAGGCCGCGGCGCACGTTCGATGAAGCTGTCAAGCGGTTCATCGAAGAGCACATGCCGTTGAAGCGGCCGGGCACATTCAAGCGCTATTCGTCTTCGATCAAAAGCCTGGTGCCAGCCTTCGAAGGCGTCTATCTGGACGAGATCGGATCGGAGCGCCTTTACAAGTTCGAGATGGAGCGGCGCAAGAAAGTTCAGACGCCGACGATCCGCCGCGACCTTGCGTGCCTGCGGACGATATTTTCATGCGGGGAAACTTGGGAGTGGGTCTCGAGCAATCCGGTGAAGGCGTATCTGCGGGGCAGGGCGTCGAGCCTGACAGAGAACCCGCCGCGCAACCGCGTCCTGTCTCACAAGGAAGAGGCCGACCTGCTCGCATCGGCGGCGGAGTGGGTCAGGCTATCACGCAGCGAAGGAGGCCATCCAGTGCCGTGGCCGATCATCATTCCACTCGCGATCGAATCCGGCCTGCGTCGCGATGAGCTGTTCGGCCTCGAGCGCGACAGTCAGTTGCGGCTGGACGCCAACGAGATATTCATTCCGAGCGATCGCGCCAAAGCGGGCAGGGACCGGCGCATCCCGATCCTGGACCGATCGCGCCGTTTGCTCGAGCAGCATCCGCCGTTCCTCGGCAAGCCGTGGGTCTTCTATCGTTCGGACGGCAATCGCTACTCGAGGACCAGTCCATACGTGTGGGAGAGCTTTCAGAAGATTTGCCGCCACGCTGGCGTGGACAATTTCACGATCCACGATCTGAGACGAACTTGCGGCTGCCGCCTGCTTCAGGATCGGCGCATGTCGATGGAGGAGGTTTCCAAGTGGCTGGGCCATTCGTCGATCAAGGTGACAGAGCGCGTGTATGCATTTCTCGATGTCGAGCATCTGCACCGCGCCGTCGAGCGGACGAGTGGCAATGTGGTCACTTTGCCCGAGGGGTCAAAATTGGGGACAAAGCGAAGGGGTTTTTCGAATAAAGTTGTTGCTGAGCAACGAGTTTCGTAGTTTATAAAAATGGTCTGCAAAGCCGTGAACACCGGTTCGATTCCGGTCGTCGCCTCCACCTTCTGGCCTTACGTACCAACGATTTTGGCCATCGGTTCCAAGCGACATTCACGACAAAAACGCCAGACCTAGGGGACAAACCGGGGGACAGCTTTGTGCTGTCTTCCGGCAATTTTGGCACAGCCTGTTTTGCAGGCGTTCACGAGGAAGGAACTGACATGAAGATCACAAATGGCGTCGCGTGGCATCCGACCGGCTTCCGTCTGGAGGTGGATCGGATAACGGGAAGCAGCGAACGCTTCCTGAAGGTGAACGATCTCAACCCGGAAGCGCAGATTTATTTCAGGCTCTCGCGGATGGAATGTTTGCGGCTTGGGCTGCTGCTGGCGTGGCGCGCGCTGGTTGCCCGGACACCGGCAGAGCAAGCACGGAGGGCGACGGCATGAGCGAGGAACTTGATCCGCCTGGCTATCGCTCTGGATGGTGCATTCACTATCAATACAGTCCAGGCGGCCCCAGCGGCACTCCGTCGAAGACCTGCAAGGCCGGCGTCGAATACGAGCAGTTTAAGGGCGTGCAAAAACCGTGCTTTCTGACGGACGGGAAAAGCCGCGAAGGTGCCGCGCATTGCGATAAGCTTCGTCTGCCAACGCCGGAAGAAATGGCGGCGCGCGAAGCATGGTCAAAGGCCAGAACCACGAGACTGTTCACCGTCCTAAACGGGATTGCAGACTGGCGCAAACAGCACAAGGGCAAGTCTCACGCGGAAGTCGTTGAGTGTCCGGCCTGCAAAGGTCGTCTGCATCTATCGATCGCGGCCTATAATGGTCATGTGCACGGGCAGTGTGAGACTGGTGGCTGTGTCGCTTGGATGGAGTGACGGCGCGGCTGTTCATGTTCATGAGGAAGGATGAGAGATGGGCAAGCTCGAAGCCGAACTGATTGATGAGTACGGAAAGAACGATCCGCCGAGCGGTCTAGTTCACACGTGTAGTGCTTGCGGGAAGCGATCGATCTGGGGACCGAACTGGGCTTGGTACGGATCGTGGAAACAGTATGAAGAAGGCACCCCGATTTTCAAAGCGTGCTCCGATGCCTGCATGGCGATCCGCGAAGAAGTTGAAGCGCGCAACAAGGTCAGCCTGCAAAAATCCGAGCTTGAGGCCCAGCTTAAGCAGGCGCAAAAAGCCGTGAAAAAGATCGAAGACCGCATTGCGGCGATTGACCAGAAAGATCGCGATGGAGCGTAAACCGACCATCACTATACCGCTGGCAGATTATGAACGTCTTCTGGAATGCGCTGAGGAAGATGACATGATTGTATTCTGCGAAACATGCGGTGCTTGGCTAGATAGAAATGATCCTGCCTGCGCTCGCATCGAAGACTTTACCGGTTGCTGGAAGGCGGCAACGTGCGATGAAAAGTACGATCATCTTTGCCGATCGTATCGAAGTCTAGCCTAGCCCCTCTGGTCCCAAACCATAGGACGGTGAATTCGTGGCGGGATATTTGGCGAGATTGGGAATCAGTCAAAAGCGTTGTTGAGTAAGGGATTTCATGGGATTTTAGGCTAAAAGGAAATCAGTCCTGTCGGCTTGTTTGGCGGGTTCTGAGTATCACCGAACGTCAGGACAAATCGTAAATCGACGCAAGAGTTACTATCAATTTTGATATCAGTGGAGAAGGACCATGAGAGAGACAGACGACGATTGGATGTACCCGCAGACCAGCTACGTTTGGACGAGCAAACCCCATGCAGATGGGACATTCTATCTTATCTCACGCAAGCGGCGCATCCCAGTCTCTGGAAACGTCTCGCATATCGAGGAGTGGGAAACGTGGAAAGAGTTTTCGGACAAGGTCGAACGTGACGCCGAGCTGAAGCGATTACGCGATGAGACGACGTGGGTTCTTCGCGCTGATCAAGTGATCTACATGGGCGGTAAAATCATGCACGGATCAAATCCGCGCGACCTTATCGATGTCTGAACCAGCCTAGCCCTATCAGGTTTTACAATCAACAAGGATAAGAGATGAGCGCAGCGACCGACGACGAAATAAAGCAAATCGCCTTGGAGTTCCGGCGCGGGCTGCTCGGCGACGAAGGATCACCACTCGGGATGTGCTACGCCGTCTCGGCACCGCTTACCGGACTGCTTTCCTTCTACGGCGTACCCTGCGAATTGATCCAGACCGATCATTCGGAGAATTTGGATTCTGAATGGCACGCTCATTATTGGATACGCCTGGAGGATGGCCGCGCGCTTGATCCGACGTTTGATCAGTTCCGCGCCGGCGAGCCGGTCTACCTTGGAGAGCCGACGGAGTTTCATTGATGCCCCTCTGGTCCCAAACCATAGGACGGCGAGGCCGATCAAGAACCCGTCAAGTACGCATAGCGTTGATACATAACGACTTTTACGCCTAATGACGGATTTTTCGATGTTTCGATCAAGTAAATAAGCGTCACCGGGATGCACTGAATCGCACTAACGGACGCAGAGACTGCTATCAGGGTTTACAAGCAAGGGGGACGAGAGAGAAGGATGACGACGACTAACAATCCATTGAGGCTTCGCCATCCGACGCGAGGTCGGCATAAAGAGCTTTTGGACGCGGCGGACCGGCTGGAATATTTTCTTCTGACGAACAAGGCGTCTGGCGACGAATGTGACAAATATTGGGAGAGCGCAGGAGTCGAAACGGACGTTGGACTTGTAATCCGCGCGATTAGAACGCATGCGGTTCTCAAAAGTCAACCCAAAGCACAGGGGAAATGATGAAATGAAAACCATTCGCACAAATCAGATCGTTGGCAAGGCACTTGATGTCTTAGCCTTGGCGCTAGCTGATGAAAATCACCATTGGAGTGACGAAGAGCGTCTGGCCTATGAGCAGGCCATAGCATTATTGGAAGATGCGCCGTCCACTGAAGAAACGCTGCAATGAGGCTTCTTCGTCAGCAAATTGCTGATCTAGCCTAGCCCTATCCTCTTATACGGCGATTGGAGATGAGCGCACCAAGAGGACCGTACACGGTCTGGATTGATTACGGCTATGAAGGCTGGAAGTTCAATGATTGCCGAACGCTCGAAGAGGCGATTCATTTTGATGGCAGCTACGGCTCAGCCAAACATATCAGCAGGCCGGTCAAATACAAGATCGAGGAAATAGAGGAGCCTGATGCTGACGCATCCTAACCGTATAATGCATGAAGGAGGGAGAAGATGGGCGCAAAGGAAAAATTCATCGAAGATGCGGCGAAGGTCATCGACGGCCGCGTTGCGGCCTTGAAAGCCGAGATGGTGAAGCATCCCAAATCTGTTGCGCCTGGCGACAGAGCTGCGATCCTTGAAGCCGAATTTTGCGCTCGACTGATACGGACCTTACTGGATGGGACCTATCGTGGCGACCCGTTTGAAGTGGCGCTCCAACGCTGGAGCGGAGGAAAAACAACGGTCGACGAAAAGGTATGATTTCCCTACCTTATAGCATGAAAAGCGTTATTTGATAAGGGTTTAATGCGGTCGACGAGTAGCTATCAACATAAGGAGGCGGGACGTGAAGGTTTTAGACAGGATTGACAGGAAGCGCTTGGAACAGGTTCCTGTGATCAGTCGGTTTGCCATCGTTGAGCCAGAGTACGAAGCGCTGCCGCCGGCGGCAGACCGCCCGGAACATTGGAGGTGGAAATACGGCTTCGAGATCCACTGCAATTTCACCGGACCGCGAGAAGCATCCGATCATATGGCCGACCATGCGCGCCGACTGATCGCCAGAGAAATCTTCGGAGAAATCACCGATGATCTGTTTGAACTTCAACGCACGCTCTTGGAAGAATCTTATCGCCGAGATGGCGATCCTGCAATGACGATCATCAACAATCTCATCAGGAAAGTTCGTGGCGAGCGAGTTTAATGCCCATATCCGGCTCCAACACCCTAGGCGACCTACGCCAGCGGCAGTCGATCCGTCCCTTACTGAACCCCGTTCCATATAGGCGGCGATGGCGAAGCCTCAAAGAAAGACACCGGATTGGCCGCAGGAGGCTCCTGTTTTTTGGCGTCAAATATCCATGCCACAAGAAAAATCCCGATCGATAGAAATATAATGGCGATGCACACGCCAATAGCTATTTCAAGCGTCCGGACTAACCAAGCATGAGGTTCAGTGCCTCTTTGAGCGTGAGACCGGACGCGGGGGCGAGGATGATAAGCAGGACTGCTCGGCCCCACATGCCGTTCATCGCGCTGACGAATCCCGAATGGCTGGTAGTGGGTGCCACCTTCGCCAAAGCCTCCAGAAGCTCGGTAAGCCGGTCCTGCCTGTGGAGTATTTCGGCCAGGATAAAGGCTAGGTCCGGGTGCCTTTCGTGGAGCCTTGTAATCGCGCCGGTGATCCAATCCATTTGCTTTCGGCTCCGCATTTGTACTTGCTGCCATGTATTCGCCCGTTTGTTCAGAGTTTAATGTTCTCAGCCATTGGCGAAACCTTCATTCGTCTCTGGTCAGCAGCGGCGTCGATGGTCTAGATCGGCGTTGCTGCGCTGTTTAATCTAAGTGGTTGATTGAATTGAACTTACCCATTTGCCGGAAATCCCGGCAGGAAATCATGGTAATACCATGAAAAACAGTTACTTAGCTTGAAAATGGGTGCTAAAATCCCCAAGCAGCGACCATCTTCGTGACGCCACGAAATAGGTATCCTACCTTTCCAGATGGTAGGATAACCGATCACTTCACCGCTTCGGCCTCTTTCTTCTTCACGAGCGCGTGCGTGGTGTTGTGCCGGGAGATCTGCGCCAGTGTATCCGCCGAGAGCTTGTCTTCCGTCGGATGGGGCTTGATGTAACGGTACGGCTTGCTGGACGGGACCGCAATCACCCGCGTCTCAGGCTTAGGTGAACCGAGCGAGCAGCCAGCAAGATAAAGCGCCATAGATGTTCCACAAAGCGCCTTAATGATCATTCTATGTACCATTAGCGCTCACTCCTGCAAAGCGTCGGATGCCGTTCGCAATATTGGGCAACGTCTTTCGATGCAGGACCGCTCTCGTTCACGCTGCTCAGAATGTCCGCAATGGTGCGCTCTGCCGCCGTTTCCATGTTGGCTATCTTCAGGGTGCAGGCGCTCTGACATTGCGCCACAGCGACCTTGACCTCGCCGCGCATGTTGAGCCACACGGCCCCGGCCGGCGCACCGATCGCGACTACCCCGGCGAGCAAAGCCGCCAGCACCAGCCCGAACTTCGGCCCACCCCACGGCACCAGCCCGACGACCGGCCAGACCGCCTGTCCAACCCATGAAAGGAATGCTATCATCTCACGTTCCCTTCGATGTCCAGTCGGAAACCCGCGCCCAGATTGTGACAGCGCGCGCGGCGATGCTGATCATGACGCCGATCACCGCAAACCACGGCCAATAGGTCGCCAAGCTCTGTACGCCCTGACCGATTGCGAGCGCGTCTGGCAGGCTTTCGAGAATGCCCTTGCTGGAGATGGCGGCGATCGTCAAGCCGTCCCCAAGGACAAGCCCTGCCGTCTGAGCACGCAGCGTGCGGGAGTTACCGCCCGTGGTCGGCCAGCGGTAGGACAGAACCTGTGCTTCGCTGTAGTCGGTGATCGAGACGCTGTTGCCTTGGTTGCCACCGAGAACCTTGATCGTACCCGGCTTCGTTCCCGGCCCGATGTAGAGTGCGACATGACCCTGCCACCCGGTCGGCGATCCGCGCCAGAACACCACGATGCAGCCAAGCTTGGGCGTCTTCAGTTCGGCCCCCCACTTCTGCCAGCTTCGCGCGTTCGGTGCACGCGTTGACGGAAGCCCGGAGCGTTCGGTCCATTCGCACATTTTCGCAGAGCACCAGGCGGTTTCGTCCCCGTCCGGTGGATCATAGTCACAATACCGCCATGCCCGCATGATCTCTGGATTTGCAGCAGGCCCTGCGATTTCCTTCAACCCGAGATCCGCCCGCGCCAGCTTCAGCCACTCGGGATCGCCCTTCGCCGGCTCATCTGCCGACTTCTCCGGCACTGGAGCTTGGCTCTTGCCACCGAATACCGCCGCAAAAATCTTCTGAAGCAGCTCAATGAGCCACTGGAAAGGGTTCATTCGCTTTTCTCCATTAAAAAAGCCCCTTGGAAGGGGCCTGGATTTGAATTGCGGGAGTGGGCTACAGCAAGCCATAAACTGCATAGTTTCCAGACGCTATATTGCCGGATTCAAATAGAAAACGTATGGCGTCAGTATCTTGCGCCGCCTCCCTTAGACCTGCTCCAGTTTGTATAGCTCCAGCATTATTTGTCATGTATAAACCTGTACTATATCGAATGCGAGAAAAACGGCCTGTTGCTGTTTGTGCTTGTAAAGTAATTTCTACATCTGCTCCACCATTGCTGGCAG
>DASTOD010000792.1:0-15736 GCA_035762645.1 Binatia bacterium
TAGCCGAATTTAGAGCGGTAAAGGGAGGAGAGCCATCTCCTCCCTTTTTTTATTTCGATCATTTCTGCGGCGCCAGACCTTGGCGGAGTTTGGCGACGATGTGGGTTGATCGCAAAAAGACCTGCGACGGTTTTTTCGCTCCTCGCTTTTCTTCATCGCTCACGTTTACTTTGCCGCGGTCTCCCTTGAATGGAGAACTGGACGCTATGGCGCAGAGCACAGGCCGCACGGATCAGATTGCTGCACAAAATTGTCGAGTTTTGTCCAACAATGCCGTGAGCTAGAACACCTGCGTTTTGTATTCCCAGAGGATAACTTGCTGTAATCCCTCAGGTTCGTGTTTCGAATAGCGCCAATTCTTCCGGGCATGTCTGTTGCTATGCCTTACCTCGACTACCGGAACCAAAACAACCCAAGCGACCCCAGATGCCCAATGCTGTTCCATTAAACTCCATATAGGACAGGTGACTCATGATCGAACTCGAACGCTTCTCCGAACCCGAACGAAAGTTATGGGCCTATGTGCTCCTTCAAGCCATCACGGATCTTAAGGGCCGCGACTTTGCCGCGCGCTCCGCGCGGGCATGGTTCGCCTCTAAAGACAAGTCGATCGGCAGTCTCGAATGGGTTTGTCATCATATGGCTTTGGATCCGGACGCAGTCCGGCAAAGCGTGCTGAAAAACAATGCGGCAAAGCTCCGCGACTCGATCGGCACTGGGACACAGGAAACAAACCGCGCGGCCTGATGTCGGCGCCAGATCGACTTTCGTAAGTCGACCAGCAGAGTCCGAGATCCTCGCGGTCTTTCTTTTCGAACGGGTTAGAGCCCCTGCGCAATTTAGGAGCGAAGCGTAAGCGCCCCTTACGCCTGACGCCTCACCCCTAACGCTTATTTAAAATGGACTCGTTCGGACATGTGCTGTCGGAAGGGACCATGTTCCTGTTCGTGCTGCTGGTCGGTATTGGAGTCGTCGCGGTTCGCCGCAGGCTTAACGACAAACCGGCGTTCAGCGATCAAGACTGGCGGTTCTTCTTTGGCAAGGGGGGCATGGGCGCGTTGACGCCGCGATTCTGCCTTAAGTTGGGACTGGCCGTCGTTCTGTTTTCCGTTTTTGCCCTCGTCGAGGTCCTACTCCTCGATTACTTCGGCGCAGGAATTCTAGCCGGCGTTCTCGTCCTTACTCTCATTGGAGTCATTAAACTGACGCTGGCGTAGGTTTGTCACAAAACACCTATCAGTAACCATTACTTCGTCTGACGGTTCGCTTGTGACCGAACTACTCGTCTTGAGCGACGACGTACGCCAGGCCGTGCTGGCTTGTGTGAGAAATCGAAAGCGACCAGCGGCGAATACCCCGTTGCTGGGCCAGCTCCGCGGTCTTATCATGCAGGAGAATCTCGGGCTTGCCGCTGCGCGCGCGCGCGACTTCGATATCCAGCCAGCGAACCTTGGCGCCCCATCCGGTACCGAGCGCTTTCATGACGGCTTCTTTGGCGGCAAAGCGACCGGCATAGCTTTCGTAGCTGGCGCGCCGCTTTTTCTCGCAGTACTGCACCTCTTTCTCGGTAAAGACCCGGTCACGAAAGCGCCTGCCGATACGCGGGTCTTCCAAGGCCCTGCGTATCCGCTCCACTTCGACTATATCTACGCCGACGGAAACGACCATGCGGCAAAGCTTAGCGTCGCAGGCGCAAGGCTGTCAATGAGATTTGCATTGACTGGGGCGCGGTGTTGGCGTAAAAATCTGCACAGGAGGATAACGCGGTGTGCAAGAAAATAGTATCGACGCTGGTTTTTTCGATCATCGTGAGTTTTTCTTTGGCGGCTTGGGCGCAACAAAAGGGAACGATCAAGATTGCCGTTCAGGCGCCGCTTTCGGGCGAGCAAGCCGCGCTCGGCGATCATGTCAAATTGGGCGCCCAGTTGGCCGTCGAGGAAGCCGCGAAATCGTTTAAAGCGCTTGGTTTCGATCTGGTCTTCGTCCCTTATGATGATCAAGCCAAACCCGAGGTCGGCGTCGCCAACGCGAGAAACATCGTTGCCGATCCCGATGTCCTGGTCTTGGTGGGACACTTCAACTCCGGCGTTGCTCTGCCGGCTTCGGAAGTTTACAAGGACGCGATGCTGGCGATGATCTCTCCGGCCAACACCGCGACCGAGATTACCGACCGCGGCTATCCCAATGTCAATCGTGTTTGCGGCCGCGACGACGTTCAAGGACCGGTGGGAGCGCGCTTCGCCGGCCAGGATCTAAAGCTCAAGTCGGTCTATATCATCCACGACAAAACTCTTTATGGCCAAGGCGTGGCCGACAACTTTCGCAACGAAGCGAACAAGGTCGGGCTGAAGGTGTTGGGCTATGAAGGCACAGAGGAGCGCGCGAACTTCGCGCCGATGATTATTCCCCTAAGGGCGAAAAACCCCGATCTGGTTTATTTCGGCGGCATTTATCACCAGGGCGGCCTGTTATTGAAACAGATGCGCGAGAAGGGAGCGAAGGCGAAGTTCATGGGACCCGACGGTTTGGACTCATCGGAAATGGTTAAGATTACCGGTTCCCAGATCGTTGGCACGTATTACACGACCGTGGCCGGCCCACCGGAGGCCTATCCGGAGAGCGCCGCTTTCGCTAAAAAATTCAAACAACGCTTCGGCAAAGAAGTGGAATCGTTTGCCATGTATGGTTACGATGCGGCGCTCGTCGGCCTCAAGGCCACTGAGCAGGCAATTCAAGCGAATGGCGGAAAAAAACCGAATCGTGCCCAGGTAAGCGCAGCCGTGAGGAAGCTCAAAGATTTCAAGGGCGTGACCGGAGCGATCACGTTCGACAACAAGGGCGATCCGGTGAAGGCCAAATATTTCGTCCTGCAGTTCGAAAAGAGAAGCTATCCGGGCAAAGTGGTCAAAGTCATCGAACAGCAGGCCCCGCAAGCAAAGAAGTCGTAAGCGATTCTGCTGCAAATAACCCGTTCCCCTTCGACAACGCTCAGAGTCTGCCCTGAGTCTATCGAAGGGGCGAACGGGTATTTCATTGACGTTGATGTCGTCGGAATTCTCCGTTCATGCTGAACCGGTCGAAGCATGAGAACCCACCCGTGATTCGGCCCACCCGGGAAAACGTCCCTTCATGAACAAAAAGCTCCGTGTCGCAATTCTCTTCGGCGGCAAGTCGGCCGAACACGAGATCTCCGTCATCTCGGCGCGAAACATCTTCGGCGCCATGGACAAAAGAAAATACCAGATCGTCGCCATCGCCATCGACAAGTCGGGCCGCTGGTTCTTCGATGAAGGCGCGCGGTACCTGAGTGGATCGGGCCCAACCGAGGTAAAATTTAGCGAGAATCGCGCCGCCACGGTCGTTTTGCCTGGAGCCGCAGGGACGCCCTTCGTGCGCTTGGCGCCGCAGCCCGCTTTCGCCGCCGTGGACGTAGTCTTTCCGGTCCTGCATGGCCCATTCGGCGAAGACGGCACGGTTCAGGGATTGCTGAAGCTCGTCAATGTTCCCTTTGTCGGCGCCGGAGTTCTGGGTTCGGCGGTCGGTATGGACAAGGACGTGATGAAGCGGCTCCTGAGAGACGCGACGGTCCCGGTGCCGAAGTTTTTGGTTTTCCGTCGGAACACGGCCGAGCGGATCTCTTTCGCCGCTGTCAAACGGAGTCTCGGCCTGCCTCTGTTCGTCAAGCCCGCCAATATGGGTTCTTCGGTCGGCATCAGCAAAGTGACCCACCCAAACCAGTTCGGCGCCGCCGTCAAAGAAGCGTTCCGCTACGACGGCAAAATTTTAATCGAAGAGAATGTTTCGGGTCGGGAAATCGAATGTTCCATCCTCGGCAACGAGGATCCGATCGCTTCCGCGCCGGGAGAAATCGTCACCCGGCATGATTTTTACTCTTACCAGGCGAAGTACGTGGACGACAAGGGCGCCCGGTTGGTCATTCCGGCGAAGCTTCCCGCCGCGCTGGCGCGGAAAATTCAGCGGATCGCCATCGAGACGTTTCGAGCCCTCTGCTGTGAGGGCATGGCGCGGGTCGATTTTTTTCTCCGCGGAAAGCAAGAGATCTACGTCAATGAGATCAACACGATACCGGGATTCACGCAAATCAGCATGTATCCCAAGCTATGGGAAGCCAGCGGCATCCCTTATTCCGACCTGATCGACCGCTTGATTCAGCTCGCCCTGGAGAGGTTTCGCAAGGAAAAAAATTTACGAACGTCAATTTAAGACGAGAAACAAAAATCCGCGCCAGCGCGAGTGCTTCAGCCCGAAGCGCAACCAGTAAGAAAACGCTTACCACGAAGGACACGAAGAACGCGAAGCCGATCGTCTAAAAGCATCCGAACTTCGTGGCCTTCGTGACCTTCGTGGTGAACTCTCTTTCCTCGGTCGCCGTTGGTGGCGGCTTACTCCTGCTTGCTCAACCGACTACTCGCGGCGCGGTCTAGTCCATCTGTCGCCGGAGAAAAGTCGGGATATCGTACTTATCATCGTCCTCTGGAGCCGCGCCCGGGGCGAAGTTGACCTTGCTCAAAGTCACGGTCTCGACCTCATCGCTCCCCTGTTTTTTTCGCTGCCAGGTGGGCGTATCGAGATCGTCGACGATGGTCCCCAGGTGAACGACTTTCTTGTTCTTGGGGGCGAGGTTCGGCATCGGCGTGAGGTTGGGAAGCACCGGCTTGCGCTCCTCTCGCTCTTTCTCTCTTTCCCTCTCTTTGTCTTCACCGAAGCCGGTGGCGATAACCGTGATGCGAATTTCGTCCTTGATGGTCTCGTCGATGACCGCGCCAAAAATGATGTTGGCGTCGTGATGCGCTTCTTCTTGGATCATGGAAGCCGCCTCGTTGACTTCATGCAGGCAGAGATCCGGTCCGCCGGTGATGTTGATGAGAACACCGCGCGCTCCCTGGATCGAAAGGTCCTCGAGCAGTGGGCTCGAAATCGCCCTCTGGGCCGCTTCAATGGCGCGGTTTTCACCCGACGCGGACGAAGCGCCCATCAGCGCCAGACCCATCTCCGCCATCACGGTGCGCACATCGGCAAAATCGAGGTTGATCAGCCCGGGCGTGATGATCAGATCGGAAATGCCGCGCACCGCCTGCAGAAGCACATCGTCGGCTCTGTGAAACGCGTCCAGCATGGTGGTGGTTTTCGCGGCGATGCTCAACAAGCGCTGATTGGGGATGACGATCAAGGTGTCGACGCTCCTTTTGAGCTCGGCAATTCCGTCCTCCGCCTGGCGCATGCGCTTTTTCCCCTCGAACAGAAACGGCTTCGTCACCACGCCGACGGTTAGAGCGCCGACCTCACGGGCGACCCGCGCCACCACCGGCGCGCCGCCCGTCCCGGTGCCGCCGCCCATCCCCGCGGTGATAAAAATCATGTCGGAAGCGGCAAGGAACTCCTTGATTTCATCCTGATCTTCCAACGCGGCCCTGCGGCCGACTTCCGGATTGGCGCCGGCGCCCAGCCCCTTCGTCACCATCCCGCCGAGTTGGATCTTCACCGGCGACGGGCTTGCTTGAAGCGATTGGGCGTCGGTGTTCGCCACCATAAAATCAACGCCCGAGAGTCTAGCGCCGATCATGGTGTTGACCGCATTGGTGCCGCCGCCGCCAATGCCGATCACCTTGATCCGGGCGTTCAATTGGGTTTGTTCTACGAGCTCAAACATATGACATCCTCCTTATTAAAGTTGTCGACTAAAAGAATTCACTGAACCACTCCGACATCCGATTTCTGACCTTGGAAAAAATCTTGTCATCGCGAATCCGGAAAACATTTCGCTCCTGCCGCTTCACGCCGTCGAGCACCAAGCCGACGCCCGTGGCATAAACCGGACTGGAAATCACATCGACCAGCCCGCCGACGTGGGTGGGCACGCCGAGCCTCACGGGCATGCCAAAGATCTGTTCGGCCATGTGGGTCGCTCCAGGAAGCAGCATCGAGCCGCCGGTCATCACCACCCCGGAGGCGAGAAATTCCTCGTATCCGGATTTGGCGATCTCGCTGCGCACGAGTTGAAAAACCTCGTCCAGGCGCGGCTCGATAATCTCGCAGAGAATCTGCCTCGACACCGTCCGTTCGGTCCGACCCGCTACTCCCGGCACCTCGACTCGCTCATCGCGCGTCACCATCGAAGCCTTGGCGAAACCGTAGCGCAGCTTGATCCGCTCCGCGTCGCCGAATGGGGTGCGCAGGCCGGCGGCGATGTCGCTCGTCAAATGATTGCCGCCGATTCCCAGGACGGCGGTATGCTTCACCGTCCCATCATGAAAAACCGCGAGATCCGTCGTGCCGCCGCCCATGTCCACCAACGCGACTCCAAGCTCACGCTCTTCTTCCGTGAGCACCGCTTCGGCGGAGGCGAGGGGCTCCAGCGCGATGTCCGCGACATTCAGACCGGTCCGGTTGCAGCATTTGATGATATTTTGCGCTGAAGTCACGGCCCCGGTCACGATGTGCACCTTCGCTTCGAGGCGGACACCCGACATGCCGAGCGGATCTTTGATGCCGTCCTGATCGTCGATGATGTATTCCTGCGGCAGAATGTGCAGAACTTCGCGATCCATGGGAATGGCCACGGCCTTAGCCGCATCGATAACGCGCGTCACATCCCGCTGCGTGACTTCCTTGTTCTTGACCGCGACAATGCCGTGGCTGTTGAAGCCTTTGATGTGACCGCCGGCGATGCCGGTAAAGACCGTGTGAATTTCGCAGCCCGCCATCAGCTCGGCTTCTTCAACGGCCTTTTTGATGGAATTCACCGTGCTCTCGATGTTGATCACGACACCCTTGCGCAATCCTTGCGAGGAGTGCGAACCGACGCCGATGATTTCGATTCCTTGTTCGGTCATTTCGCCGACGATAGCGCAGACCTTCGACGTCCCGATATCCAAACCTACGATGATGCTATGTTTCTTCGCCATAACCTTCTTCTCGTGATGTAAAATGACTTCCCGCCTGTTGAGCGGGCCTTGCTTGCTTTGATCACGGCGACCGCAGGCGTCTTGCCGACGCGGCGCTCAGGGCTTCGCGCGTTTGAATCGCGCGACTACCTGATCCTTAAAACTGACGTCCAAGGACGCCAGTCGCTCCTCATGACCTTTCCAGAGCGCCAACACGCGACCCAATTGCTGCAGTTTCGCATCCCAATCGCCCGAACCCAGGCGCATCGCTACCGGATACGCCGTCGTGTAGACGACCAGTCGATCCGGGGGCTCGAAATGAATCTCCGACAGCGCGTGCGAGTCTTTCGCCATCAGCTCGCCGACGCGGACAGCGTCCTGAATCCTTTTTCGAACGGCCGGACTGGAGCCGCCGAGCTCTTCGGACCGCAGCCCGGTGAGCAGAGGGAAGTTCACCTTTTCACTCGGGCCCACTTCCTTGAACACCACGCCGTCACCGTCCACGTAATAGAGCTTTCCCAGGGCGACAATGGCCTTGGGGATCCGCTCCTCGACGTCGATGACGACGCGCCGCGGAAATTCTCGCCGCACCAGCACGCGGCGCACCCAGGGAAGTTTGGCGACTTTTTCCTCAATGGCTGCGGGCTCGATGTTCCAGATGTTCATGCCCTGTCTCAGGCCCGCCATGGCAATGATTTCATCGCCCCTGACCTTTTCGCCGCCGCGAACCTGAATCTCGCTCACGGCGAAATAGGGGTTCTCAAAAACAAAGGCGCGTATCGATACCAGCGCGCCTTTGAGCGGTCCGCCTGCCGCGTAAACCGCGAACCCGAGCACAAGTAGAACCACCAGGGCACCGGGGATCCATAAAGCCCGCCGTCGTCGGCGATCCGTTCGTTTTCGGTTGTCTCTTCGATACACAGCCAGCGCCATGATTCGCCCTCAGCTAACTCGGCGGCCAGTCTCCCAGCAGCCGGACTTCCGCCACCAGCTCGATGCCGAACTGTCTCTTCACCTCGGCGCGCGCCAATTCCATGAGTCCGCGGACCTCCTCCGCTTTGGCACCGCCGAGATTGACGATAAAATTTGCGTGCCGCGCCGAAATCTGCGCCCGGCCCATTTTCCTTCCCTTGAGACCCGCAGCCTCGATCAATCGGCCGGCAAAGTCTCCCGCGGGATTGCGGAACATCGATCCCGAATTCGGATAACCGGAAGGCTGGCTGCTTTTTCTTCTGCTGACCAGCTCTCGAACTTTCAAGCTCACCTTCTCGGCCGCCTCGTGTCGCAAACGCATGCGCACCCGAGTGACGATCATGCCCGGCGGCAAGTGCGAGTCCCGGTAAGTGAAAGTCAGCTCCTCTCGGCTAAAGTGAACCGCCTCGCCCGAGCCCGTGACGCCATGCACCCGATCGATCACCTTCTCGAACTCGGAACCGTATGCGCCTGCGTTCATGACCAGCGCGCCGCCGACGCTGCCGGGAATGCCCTCGGCGAACTCGAGCCCGCCGTAGCCGCGGCGCGCCGCCTGGCGAACGAGCTGCGTCACCGCGCACGCCGCGCCGACTTGAGCCTCGACGATTTCTCCTTCCTCACGCCATTCCACGCGCTTGAATTCTCCCGCTAAATGGAGGACCGCCCCGCGCACACCACCATCGCTGATCAGCACGTTGCTGCCATTACCCAAAAGGCAACAGGGTAGCCCGCGCCGCGTGAGCATCGGCAATAGACGGGCCAAAGCCGGTTCGGCTTCCACTTCGATGAAATAATCGGCCGGACCGCCGATCTTCATCGATGTGTAGCGCGCCAAAGGCTCCGCGATTTTCACTGTCAGGTCAGGAATGAGTTTCAGCTCATCGACTAAAGATATTTCTCCGCTGTCTCGCATCGACGTAAGCATTACCCAGTGACCATCACTCCCCTACTCGATCACGCCGTTTTTTTATGCAGCGCCTCGACCAGCGCTTCCGCCACTTTATGAACATCGCCGGCGCCGAGCGTGAGGACGATTTCTCCGGGGACCAGCTTGGCCACAAGCTGCGGCGCGATTTGGCTCTTGTCGGCAACAAATTCGGCGTCCAGGTGGCCTTGGCGTTTGATCACCTGATACAAGGCCTCGCCATGAATCCCGGGAATGGCCTCTTCTCCCGCGGGATAGATCTCGGTCAGGATAAGCCGGTCCGCGCCTTCGAAGGCGGTCAAAAATTCGTCGAAAAGATCCCGCGTGCGGCTGTACCGGTGCGGCTGGAAGATGACCGTCAGCGGCCGCTTCCAGCTGTCCCGGATGGCACCGATGGTCGCCCGGATCTCGGCCGGATGATGGCCGTAGTCATCGATCACCAGGATCCCTTTGGCTTCTCCTTTAATTTCAAATCGACGATGAATCCCCGAAAACCCCTCCAGCGCCGCCGCGACCCGAGCAAAGGGAATTTCCAACTCGTGCGCAACCGCCACGGCGGCTAGGGCGTTGGTGGCGCTGTGGCGTCCCGGCAGACGCAGCCGTAAATGGCCCGCCGGCTGGCCGCGACGGAGCACGGAGAATTCCACACCGGCGGGTTCCATCTTCAAGTCGTGCGCCGAAAAGTCCGCCTCGGACGACAAACCGTAGGTGGTAAAACGTTTCCTCACTTTGGGCAGCAGCGCCCTCACGTTGGCGTTATCGAGGCACAGGACTGCGAGGCCGTAAAAAGGGACCTTGTTGATGAACACCAAAAAACTTTCGTTCAGCCGCTCCATCGTTTGATGAAAATCCATGTGCTCGCGGTCGATGTTCGTTACCACCGCGATGGTGGGCGATAAAAATAAAAAGCTGCCGTCGCTTTCGTCCGCCTCGGCCACGAGAATCTCGCCCTGGCCCATTTTGGCGTTGCTTCCGAGCATCCGAAGTCGCCCGCCGATCACCATGGTCGGATCCAGTCCGGCCGCGCTCAGCACGGCGGCAATCATCGAAGTGGTCGTGGTCTTGCCGTGGCTCCCCGCGATCGCGACGCCGTATTTCATGCGCATCAGCTCCGCCAGCATCTCCGCCCGCGGAATGATCGGGATGTGGCGCCGCCGCGCCTCGAGAACCTCGGGATTGGAGTACCTGACGGCGGTCGAGATCACGACCACCGAAGGATTGCCCGAAAGGTTCTGTTCTTGATGGCCCACGTACACTTGCGCGCCCAACGCGCGGAGCCGCGCCGTCGTTTCGCTCTCGTGAAGATCCGAGCCGGTGACGGCGTAACCCAGGTTCAACAGCACCTCTGCTATGCCGCTCATGCCGATGCCGCCGATGCCGACGAAATGGAGGCGATGCTTTTTTTGTAGCATGGCTTTGCCGTCACGGTCCGGCCATTACGCGCGCGCCAGCGCATAACATTCGCTGACAATGCGCGCGGCGGCGTCCGGCCGCCCCATCGCGCCCGCCGCGGTGGCCATTTTTCGGAGCCGCTCGCGATCGTGAAAATAGTCTCGAATGCGTCCGGCAAGCCCCGCGCCGCTCAGCTCGCGATCGAGAATCATGTCGGCCGCTCCCCGGTCGCGCAGCGCCTGGGCGTTCCAGCGCTGGTGGTCGTAAATCGCGAAGGGGTACGGCACCAGGATGGCAGCCTTGCCGTAAGCCGTCAGTTCCGCCACCGTCGTCGCGCCGGCGCGGCAGATCACCAGGTCGGCCTTCGCGTAGGCTTCATCCATCCTGTCGATAAACGGCGTTATTTCTCGCTCGAACGGGAGCGCCGCGTAAGCATCTTGCACCGCGGGGTAATCCGCCTGGCCGGTCTGATGAATCACGCTTAGCTCCGCGCCCAGCGGCCTGAGCCTATCGAGCGCCTCCACGACCGCCCGATTGACGTGATGGGCTCCGGCGCTCCCGCCAAAAATCAGCAGGGTGAATTTTTCGCTCCGTTCGAGCCGCGGCAGTTGCCGCCAGCGAACCGGGTTGCCGGTTTCCAACACGCGGCCGTCGCGAAAGTACGCCACGCTTTCCGGATACGAGATAAAAACCCGATCGACGAACCGCGCCAACACTCGGTTGGTGAAACCGGGGCGAAGATTCTGCTCCATGATGGCGCAACGGATTCCTCTAATCCTGCCGGCAAGCAGGACAGGTCCCGAGGCATAGCCGCCGAGCCCGATGATCAAATCCGGCCGGAACTTTCGAACGATCGAGAGCGAACGAACAACCCCTGCCGGGACACCGTAGAGGGCATCCCACAAGCCGCGCACGCCCCTCCCTTTCATTCCCTTGACCCGAATGAGCTCGAGCTCAAAGCCCGCGCGGGGAATAATCCTGGTTTCAATCCCCTGCTCCGTTCCGACGAACATGATTTTCGAATTCGCGTCCCGCTGTTGAAATTCCCGCGCCACAGCCAATCCGGGGAACAGATGCCCACCGGTTCCCCCGCCGGCCAGGATGACGCGCATTTAAAGTCTCCTGCGCGAGAGACCGAGTAAAATCCCTGCCTCCATCAAATTGACGACCATGGCCGAGCCGCCGTAGCTGATAAAGGGGAGCACCAACCCTTTGGTCGGCATGAGACCCATCACCACGCCCATGTGAATCAACGCCTGCAGACCCAGCAAAACCGTCAGGCCGAAAGCCAGATATTGTTCGAACGGTTCTTCGATCCGCGCCGTGAGCCGCAAACCTCGCGCGATAACCGTCCCGAACAGCGCCAACACCGCTACGGCGCCGAGCAAGCCCAGTTCTTCGCCGATCACGGAGAACACAAAATCGGTATGCGCCTCGGGAAGGTAAAACAGTTTCTGCCGGCTCTCTCCCAGCCCGCGCCCCCACAATTGTCCGGAACCGAATGCGATCAGCGATTGGATGACTTGAAAGCCGCTGCTCGACGGGTCGCGCCATGGATCCAAAAAAGTCAGCAGGCGGCGCAAGCGGTATTCGGCTGTCAGGATGACGTAGACCAGCAGGGGCAGCGCCATCACACCAGTCGCCAGCAGATGCGAAATCCGGGCCCCGCCGACAAACAGCATCATGTACAGCAGCACGCCGAGGATCAGCACCGTGCCGAAGTCCGGCTCGAGCAAGAGCAAGCCGGAAACCGCCCCGGCAATCAGCAGGTGCGGCAGGACGCCGATCGAAAAGGTTTGGATGTTTTCTTCTTTCCTGGCCATCGAATGGGCGAGGTACAAAACGATCGCGAGTTTTGCCAGCTCCGCGGGTTGAAAGGCGAAGCCGGGGAGCATCAACCACCGCCGGGCGCCGCCGCGGGCGACGCCGATACCGGGAATCAAAACCAACACCAAAATGACAAAAGTCAGTCCCAGGAGGGGATAGGCCAGCCGGCGGTAGGTTGGGGCCGGCAGCAACGAGCAAACCACCAGCCCGACTAAACCCGCGCCGACCGCCAAAAGTTGTTTGCGGAAAAAATAGGTTCCATCGGTAAAGCGCTCTTGGGAGTAAAGATAGCTCGTGCTGAGGACCATCGTGATGCCGAGCGCCAGCAAGCCGGCGACGGCAAGCACGATCCACTTGTCGACCGCTAAGCCATCTCTCATAGCGCCCGAACCAAACTCTTGAAGAGGTTGCCTCTTTCGGCATAGTTTCGAAACATATCGAAGCTCGAACACGCGGGTGACAGCAGCACCACGTCCCCCGGATCGGCATGCTCGAAGGCGTCCCGCACCGCGGCCGCCAGATCGTCGACCAGGACCGTGTCCGTTAAATGACCGAGCGCCTGAGCGATCTTCTGCTTGGCCGCGCCGAACAGGACGAGCCGCTTGACCTTTTGCCTTAAGCCGTCGTGCAGCGCGTCGTAGCCGCCGCCCTTGTCGACACCGCCGGCAATGAGAATCACCGGCCCGGAAAAACTGGCCAACGATTTGACCACCGCGCCAACGTTCGTTCCTTTGGAATCGTCGTAATAACGAACCCCGTGTGTCTCGCGAACGAACTCCAGCCGGTGTTCCAGTCCCGGGAAGCCTTCCAACACCTGTTGCGTCACCGGGGCGCCGATGCCGACGGCCTTAGCCGTCGCTACCGCCGCCATCATGTTCTCCAGGTTGTGCACGCCGCGAACTTTGACCCGGCCGAGAGGAAATTTCTCCTCCTGTGAACCGCCGCGCCAGATGATCTCGTTTTCGGTGGCAAATATCCCCTGGTCAACTTCCGAGAACCCAAAGGAGACAATTTGCGCTTGAATCCGCTCCCGCATCGCCCAGACCAGCGGGTCGTCGCGGTTGAGAACGGCCGTATCTTTTTTCGTCTGCGCTTTGAAGATCCGTTCCTTGGCGCGGCAGTAATCGGAAAAACTCGGGTAACGATCCAAATGGTCCTCGCTCAGATTCAGCAAAACCGCAACGCGCGGCCGAAACCGATCGGTCCATTCCAACTGAAAGCTGCTGATTTCGACCACCCCCCATTCCCAGTCTTGTCCCACGAATCCGATCAGCGGCGCGCCGATGTTCCCTCCGACAAAGATCTTGAACCCAGCGGCTTTGAGAATTTCGCCGATGAGAGTCGTGGTCGTGCTCTTGCCGTTGGTCCCGGTGACCGCGATCAGCGGCGCACGGCAGCACCGGGAGGCCAGCTCAATCTCGCTCATGACCTCGATGCGCCGGCTGCCCGCCTCTTCCAGCAGCCGGTTTGACGCCGGCACGCCCGGACTGGGGATCACGAGATCGATGGCGTCGAGCCAGCTTGGATCTTCACCGCCCAAGCGATACTGAATCGGCATCCCCGCGAGGCTTTCCATTTCCTGCTTCAGCTCTGATTCCGGCCGGACATCGCTAACCCAGACACGGGCACCGCGGTTCACGAGAAATCGCGCGCACTCCCTGCCCGTGCGCGCCAGGCCCAGGACGAATACTTTTTTGCCGTCGAGCTCCATGCATCGTCGTCGCTTTCATCTGAGCTTGAGAGTGCTCAACCCGATGACTGCGCAGATAAATGACAGGATCCAAAAGCGCACGATGATTTGCGGCTCCTTCCATCCCTTGAGCTCGTAGTGATGATGAATCGGCGCCATAAGAAAAACCCGCTTGCGCCTGAGCTTGTAGGAGGCCACTTGAAAGATCACCGATAGAGCCTCCATGACGAACACGCCGCCCACGATCATCAGCAGAATCTCGTTCTTGGTCATCACCGCGACGACGCCGAGCGCGGCGCCGAGCGCGAGCGATCCGACGTCGCCCATGAACATTTGTGCCGGGTAGGCGTTGTACCAAAGAAAACCCAAGCCGGCGGCCACCACGGCGGCGCAAAAAACGCTCAACTCACCAACCCCGGCGACGTACGGGATCTGCAGATATTCAGCGAAGTTCAGGTGGCCGGTAAGATAAGCGATGACTCCATAGGTGCCGGCGGCGATCATCACCGGGCCAATGGCCAACCCGTCCAAGCCGTCGGTCAAGTTGACGGCATTGGAAGCGCCGACGATGACGAACATCGCGAAGGGTATATAGAAAACGCCCAGATCCGGATGAAAGGCTTTGATGAAAGGAATGCCGATCTGAGTGCTAAACTTGGGTAAGTAGTAAAGAGCTATGGCAACGATCAAGGCGATGGCGAATTGCGCCAGTAACTTGGGGCGCGGCGGCAGCCCTTTGCTGTTTTTGCGCGTCAGTTTCAAGTAGTCGTCGGCCAGCCCCACCGCGCCGAAACCCATCGTGGCGAGAAGCGCGAGCATCACATACGGATTGGCAATGTCCGCCAGCATCAGAGTAGAGACCGACAGCGCCATGATGATGAGCGTCCCGCCCATCGTTGGCGTGCCGGCTTTTGTCGAGTGCGTGGCCGGGCCGTCTTCGCGGATTTGCTGGCCGATCTGTTTCTGCGTGAGCGAGCGGATCAACCACGGGCCCAAAATAAACGAGACGACCAGCGCCAGCAGCGCGGCCATGGCGGCGCGAAACGTGATGTAGCGAAAGACGTTGAACCCCGAGTAGGTCGTGTGCAGCGGAAGCAGTAAATAATACAACAAGCCAGCCCCTCCTTAGGCCAAGCCACCCTGCAATTGTTTCAGAACGGTTTCCATTTTCATGCCGCGCGAGCCCTTGAACAGCAGCCAATCCCCTTTCTTAACGCGTCTTCGTAGCGCGCGCGCTAAATCTCCGTGATCCGCGCCCATAACAATCTGCTGCGCGCGCAAGCCGCCTCGAATAGCGCCTCGCCTGACGTGGCGGGCCTGCGCCCCAAGAAGGTAGAGGCCGTCGATCCCGGACTTGGCGATCTCCGAACCGAGCTGAAGATGCTGGCGGCGGCTGGTTTTTCCCAGCTCAAACATATCCCCGAGAACCGCGATCTTCTTTCCCGCACATTTTATTTCGGCGAGCGTTTTGACGGCCGCAACCATCGAAGCCGGATTGGCGTTGTACGCATCGTTGATAATGCCGATTCCGTGCCAGCTTCGGACTTGCATGCGCATCGGAAAGGGTTTCGCGCTCTCGAGACCCCGGCGGATGGCCGGCAACCGAGCGCCGAAACCGTACGCCAGGGCGGCCGCCCCCGCCGCATTAGTGAGATTATGGCGGCCGAGAAAATGGACGCGGACTTGGGATTGCATTCGACCGATCCGTAGCGTGAAGCGCATCCCGCGGGCTGCCGCGACTCGCGCGCATTCGATTCGCACCTCTCCCCCTTGACCGTAGGTGATTTTACGTCCTTTGAACCGTTCGCCGAGTCGCCGCACCCACGGATCTTCCAGGTTGACTGCAATCGCCCCGCCGGCGCGGATAGCGCGAAAGATCTCGCCCTTTTCGCGCGCCACGCCCGCCAGACTGTTGAGTCCTTCCAAGTGGGCGGCGGCAACAGAGGTGATGATTCCCATATCCGGATCGGCGATCTCGCAAAGACGCCGGATCTCCCCTGGATGGTTCGTCCCGAGTTCCACCAC
>DASTOD010000793.1:0-2344 GCA_035762645.1 Binatia bacterium
ACCCCCGCGCTGCGGAGACTGTGTCGCAATTCACAAAGGCGCCCTGATGTCATGCTGAGCGAGAGCGAAGCATCTCGAATTTTCAAGATTAGATTCTTCGCCTGCGGCTCAGAATGACATTAAGACACAGTCTCGCGCGGGTGACGATGAAGGAGGGGGAACTTCAAAGCTCCCGGATTGCTTGGATGTAGTTCGGTTGACGTTGCCGAGTCCTTTGCATACGATCAATCGACACCTCGACCAATTTTCCGTAACGAAAGGGAGGCCCACTATGGTATCAGCTATCGTCCTGCTAACGGTCGAGAGGGATAAGATCAACACCGTCGCGGACGCAATCGCGGATATCGAAGGCGTTAGTGAAGTGTACTCGGTGGCCGGCCGCTACGATCTCGCGGCGATTATACGCGTAAAAACCAACGACGATTTAGCGAAGATCGTGACCGAGCGGATTCGAAAGGTGAACGGTATTACTTCTTCGGAGTCGTTGATCGCTTTCCGTGTCTATTCCCGCCATGATTTGGAGCGAATGTTTTCCATCGGTTTAGAGAAAGCCTAACAGGATGCTGAACAAAAGCCTCAGGCTGGCTTATAGCAAGTGGCTTATGGCGCGTGGGTCGATCTATATGCCATAAGCCATCGGCCATATGCGATTTCCGTCACGCGAGATCTTTTTGAGCAGCCTGCTAAATTAATCAGTTATAGAAACAATTCGTAAACTTGACACCTCACCCTACTTTTTCTTTGGAGAAGGATTGCCTCTCGCCCCTCAGGGGAGAGAGTTAGAGTGAGGGGCTAAAGAGTCTCGAGTTTCGAGTCTCGGGTCTCGGGTTCAGAACTCGAAACGCGGAACCCGGAACTCGAAACTGCGCGAGGGGCGCACATGCAGCGCGCGAATTCGTCGACCGTAATCGCATTCCCGTTTTGGCAGCCGATCCGGCCCGCTTGTAGGAAAACGTGCCTCAAGAGCTCAGGGCGGAACTTTTTGTTCTGGACAATACCTTCTTTCGTCCAAAAGTAGAGGCGGCCAGTATTGGCTAGGCTTTTCAGGAGTTCGAAGCCGATGCGTGTCCGGAGATCCGCCCACGGCTCGTCCATGAGGTCCAAGAGATCGGCCGAAGAGGAGAGCGATAGACCTTTGAGGAAGTTGAGGATTCGAGTCGTGACGAACAGCGTGTAAATGTCGTCGCGCTGGAATTCATCGGTTTCGATTGCCAAAGCCGTGAGCCGCGCGCGAACGTAGTCCTCTTCCGTAAAATCGACCCCGGCCGCAATGGGCGAACTGGGGATCCGATAAAAAGGCGAAGCCCCGAGCAAAACAGGCAACCGGGCATTGAATGCGAGCGTTTGCATCATACTCGAGAGACTTTCGTTGGGAAGGCCGAGGATTTGATACGAAACGATTTTGAACCCAAGCGCGTGAGCTTTGCGAACGACTTTCAAATACGCCTCCAATGTATGGGGCCGCTTGGTCGTTTCGCGCACGGTCGTGTCGGAGCTCACGAGCGCCAGGTTTAAATGTGAGAAACCTGACTGGAACATCAACTCGAGTAATTCATCATCCAGGCTGAGATAGCTGATCCCGTTCATCGCGACAAATTCTAACTCGCGCTGCGGAAAGCGCGCGATCAAACGCAGGCAAAGTTCTTTGAAGGTGGTTTTGTAGTAGGTCAGGTTGTCGTCTTCGAAGTCGATGACTCGATAGCCCTGCCGGTATCGAAGCTCAATTTCCTCCAGGACGTTTTCCAACGACCGGCGGCGATAATTCGTGCCAAAAGTCGTGTGCACCGAGCAAAAGGAGCATTTATGCGGGCAGCTTCGGGACGTGATCATGAAACTCAGTGGTTTGCGACCCAGCATGTAACTTAGGGGAGAGAAGTCGCCCAAATCTGGAAGCGGCAGCTCGTCGATGGCAAAGTTGTCTACCATCGGATTCAAAACGATCTCGCCGTCTCTTTTGTAGGCCAGGTTCGGCACGTCCCGGATGTTTTTCTGACCTGTCAGATGCCGCACCAGTTCCACGAAAGGTTTCTCACCTTCGCCTCGAATCACATAGTCCACGTGGGGTGAGGAAAGCAGGCTTGCCGGCGCGGCTGAGGCATGGGAGCCTCCCATAACGACGGGAACCGCGAGGCGCTTTTTTACCCGCGCCGCTACTTCCAAGGCCTCCCGATAATAGGGGGTAAACAGAGAAGAGATACCGATAACATCGGGTTTGATCGCCGCTACCTCAGCTTCAATCTCATCAAACGACCGGCCGAAATGATAATACTGGTGAAAGGCGGAGAAAGGTGATTGATCCGCCACGGGATAATAATCGGTGAGGTATTTAAGCTCTTTCGGAATC
>DASTOD010000794.1:0-9234 GCA_035762645.1 Binatia bacterium
CAGCTCTTCGGGAAGGTGATCTCGCGGCGGCGTGCCGGGCTGGTGGCTCCACCGCGGCGCTTCAACGGCCGCTTGAGGATCTATATCCAAGTCCAGGAGATTGTGTAGAATTTGCAAGTTGGTCTGCGGCTGATCGTCGGCTCCCGGAGTGCCGCCGACCGCGAAGAACTCCCCGCCCCTAAAGACCATGTAGGTGTTCAGCGTGTGCGCCGGCCGCTTGCCCGGCTTGAGTGAATTCGCCTTGCTGGGATCGAGCCCAAAGCTGCAGAGACGGTTGTTCATAATGACGCCGCTGTCCCCGGCAATGACGCGAGAGCCGAAAGAAGCAAAGATACTCTGGATCAGAGAGACGGCGTTTCCATCCCGATCGGCGGCGCAGAGATAGGTGGTGTCCCCGCCCAGAGCGGCTGCCGCCGGCTGGGGGCGCCACTGGCTATCGCGCAGCAGCTCTCGGCGCTTTGCGGCATATTCTTTGGAAATAAGCATCGAAATTTTTGGATCGCCGAAATCAGGATCTTCGAGATAGCGGATGCGGTCTTCGAACGCAAGCTTCGTGGCTCCTACTTGACAATGAATGCTATCGGCCCGCGCTGTCTTGCCCTGGTCGAGCGGCCATCCCTCGACGATGTTTAGCATCTCTAAAACCATGAAGCCCTGCGACACCGGTGGCTGCTCGAATACGGTGTACCCCCTGTAAGTTGAACTCAGCGGCTCGAGCCAGCGCGCGACCTTATTTTGGAGATCTTCGAGCGCCAGAATGCCTCCCTCCGACTGCAGCGTTTGGCAGATCCGCGCCGCGACTTCTCCGCTGTAAAAACCGGCCCGGCCTTGGACCGCGATTTTCTCGAATACCTCGCCCAATCCCTTCTGCACGACGAGCTTCCCTGGCTCGGGATTTTTCAGGGGTTGACGAAAACAACGGTCGATCCATGGAAACTCGGAGCTCAATTCCTCGATTGCGTGAGCGAGTTCGAGATGAAGGGGAAATCCGCCGCGCGCCAACTGAACCGCATCCGTAGTGAGCCGCTCTAGATCCTGGCTGCCATACTTCTTGTGCAGCTCGAGCCAGCCATCGACCGCGCCCGGAACGGCGACACTCAAAGGCCCCGAAGTGGGCACGCGCGCCAACCCCTTTTCGCGAAAATAATCGATCGTCGCTTTGGCCGGCGCCGGACCGCTTGAATTGATCGCCTCGACCTTCCCCGTTTTGTTCATGTAGACCAGCGCGAAAAGATCGCCCCCCGGCCCGCACGCCTCGGGCTTCACGACGGCCATGACGAAGGCCGCCGCTAGCGCGGCATCCACAGCATTGCCGCCTTCCTGCAATACTTTGACTCCGGCCGCTGCGCCGAGATAATGGCCGGCCGAAACCATTCCATTGCGGCCCATGAGGACCGGTCTTGCCGATTTGCTAAATTTCATGCCCCTCCTAACCCAAGAATACTCGCCGCGTTGCCGCCGAGAATCTTGTTCTTTTCCTCTCTGCTCAATCCGAGTCCCTCAATCGCGTTCAGGCTGTTCTTCACAAGCAGGCATCCTTCTTCCGGTCCGTACGGATAATTCGTTCCGAGAACGAGCCGGTCGACGCCGAAGAAGTCCTTCACGCACCTCAACGTCGAAGCGGGATGATCTGCGGTATCGACGTAAAATCTCTTGAACGAGTCGAGGGGATTCTCCTTAAGGCCGTATCGCTGCCGAATCTCCTCGGTGCGCCCGCTGTAGATATTGATCGCGCGCTGCGCAAAAAACGCGAGCACTCCGCCGACGTCGGCAACAACGAATTTGATCTCCGGGAATCTTTCCAGGACCCTGCCATAAACCAACCGGGTCATCGCCACCGTGCTGTCGAAAGCCCAACCGAAAATCAGAGTCGGCATGATGTCAATTCCGGTCGCCTCGGCCGCCAGCGGAGCGGTGGGATGGACGTAGACCGGTAGTTTGTACTTTGCCAGCCGTTCGTAAATCGGCAACAGCTCTTCACGGTCCAACGGCTTGCCATTGAGATTGGCGAAGCAGCCGAATCCCCGCAATCCGAGCTCGTTCACGCCGCGCTCCAACTCGTCCAGGGACTCCCGGATGGAGGACGTCGGCAGCGTGAAGAAACCGATGAAGCGCTTGGGATGCTTTCGACAGATGGCCGCCAGCGCGTTGTTCGCGGTCTTGGCCATACCGACCGCGTCCTTTCCCTCGAAACGATCCGCGCCGGGCGCAGGAATCGTCAGGACGTGAATGTCGATGCCGAGCCGGTCCATATGCTCGAGTCTGCGCTCGATGTCCCGTCCCTGAAACGTCGCCGTGTTGATACGACTCTTGAGCTTTTTATCGTAGAAGTATGTCATGCCGCTGTGCGGATCGGGCTCTTCCAGAATCACGGCGCCATCGACGCGCTTCATTGCTTCGATATAGGGCTCGGGAAAAATATGCGCCTGGAAATCGATAACCATAGTTAGCCTATGGCATATGGCTTATGGCGTATGGTTTCCTCGTTTCGTGGCGTGCCGTCTTCTGTTGTATGCCATTAAGCTACCAGCCATACGCCCATTACAGACCGTAGAGCGCGCGCGCGTTGTCGTCGAGAATCTTATTGATGACATGCGACGGCACTTCGCCGTCTTCTTTGAGCTTGCGCAGCGCCCGGATCTCCGACGAGGTGTCGTTATGCCCGTAATCGGTGCCGATGACGAGATGGTCTTCACCGGCATATTTGAGCACGTAGGGAAGGTCATCGTCGGTCTGGCACGCGACATAGATTCGGTTTCCTCTAAGGACCTCCGCTTTGTCGACTGTTATCCCGCGCCGCTCAAAACGCCGCGCAAAATCGTGGATCGCGTAGGGCACCCACTGGGAGCTTACCTCAATGAAGCCAAACTTTGTTTTCGGGAACTTGTCCGGAATCTGATTGAAGATCAGCGCGTGGAACGATCCCACCACCGCCAGCTTGAATCGATTGAAGCCGCACTCGTCGGCGAAGTAGTCGTGGACGGCGAAACTCCCGGTCGCGGAATGAACGCAGATCGGCATATCGAGCCGCCCGGCCTCTTCATATAACGGGAAGAAATGGGCGTCGCTTACTCGCTTGTCGCCTTCCAGGCCGCGAATAAAAATGCCGCAGGCGCCGTTCTCCTTCGCGAAGCGCGCTTCCTCCAAGGCCTTGTCCATGCTGAGCAGCGGCAATACCGCGGTCCAGCGCAGCCGCTGCGGCGCCTTCTTCCAGATATCGATCAGCCAGCGGTTGTAACTGCGCGTCACCGCCAGCTCTACCTCGGGTCGCCTCGTATAGGGCCGCAGGAAAACCGTCGGATAGAGCACCTGGATATCGACGTTGAGTTCGTCCATATGTCTGAGGCGCGCTTGAATGTCCTCCATTTCCCTGGATTCTTTCGGAAACTCCTGACCCACATTGCGCGCTTTGCCGATATACGTTCCGTCGATTAGCCAAGACTCGCCGCCAGAGCTCGGATCGTTCGGCGTCGGCACGATGCGCGGCTTCAACGCTCGTTCCGACTCCAGCATGTAGTCCCAGGTTCGCTCGGTTTCCAAAACGTGGGCATCGGAATCGATCACGGCCATGGGCATCAACCTCCAAAACTCCCTTTCATCATTTTCTGCTTCAACCCGTGTCGTTCGGTTTTTGTGCCGACGGAGTTATTACACCCCTCGCACCGGTAGTCGTACAAGTCGCCATCCGGCAACACCAGCAACAAGCGCTCTCGCACCGGCATCGGCTTGCGGCACTGGTTGCAATACAACAGCGCGGCGTTGAATCGATCAAAGGACTGTTCCATAGGAACGACCTCGGACTTTTAATCAAGCTTTGTGCTCACCGTGCTCCGCCGCCTGGCGCGCCTTGGCTTCCTTGATCACCTTTTCCGCCAGATGGGGGGGCAGCTCTTCATAGTGGGAAAACTCCAGCTGAAACTCACCGCGCCCGCTGGTCAGCGAGCGAAGGTCGGGAGCGTACTTCAATACCTCAGACATGGGAACCTTGGCCTTGATGACCTGGCTGTGGCCTTTGGTGTCCATGCCGAGCACCTTGCCCCGCCGGCTGTTGAGATCGCCAATAACATCCCCCATGCATTCGTCAGGAGTCGTCACCTCCATCGTCATGATCGGTTCGAGAATCACCGGCTTTGCCTTCTCGACCGCGCTTTTGAACCCCAACGAACCAGCGATCTTGAACGCCATATCCGATGAGTCGACGTCGTGGTAAGAGCCGTCATAGAGCCTTACGCGAATATCCACCATGGGATAACCGGCGAGAAAGCCGCCGGCCATTGCTTCTTTTACCCCCTTTTCGACGGCGGGAATGTAATTCCGCGGAATGGCGCCGCCAACGATCTCGTCGACGAACTCAAAGCCCTTGCCGTGCGGGAGGGGTTCAATCTTGAGCCAGGTATCGCCGTACTGGCCCCGGCCGCCGGATTGCTTTTTTAACTTGCCTTGGGCACTGGCGCTGGCCCGGATGGTTTCTTTGTAAGGCACTTTGGGCGCTTTGAGGATCACCTCGGCGCCGTATTTCCGCTTCAGCTTTTCGACGATAATTTCCACATGCTGTTGTCCCATTCCGGATAGAATAAAATCTCTTGTTTCTTCGTCGCGATGAACTTCGATGGTCGGGTCCTCTTCCATGATCCGGTGCAGACCCTGCGGTACCTTCTCTTCATCGGCCTTGGTCTTAGGCTCCAGCGCAAAAGAAATGACCGGAGAGAAACGCACCGGCCCGTCATACTGGATTGGCGATTTCTCATCGCAAAGGGTGTCCCCGGTAGCGACGTCTTTGAGCTTTGCCGCCGCCACAATTTCTCCGGCGGAGGCCTCCTTAACCATCTCCTGCTTTTTTCCTTCGAGGCGGAACATCTGCCCAAATTTTTCCCGCGTCTGCTTGTTGCTGTTAAAAAAGGCCATATCCTGCGTGGCCCTTCCGGAAATCACGCGCATGACCGAGAGCTTGCCGGCAAACGGATCGATGATGGTCTTGAAGACGTAGGCGGAAAAAGGCGCGCCGGGGTCTTGGCGCCGGCTTTCCGTTTCCCCGGTCAAAGGGTTCCTGCCTTTCATTTCGCCCTCGTCCAACGGCGAAGGCAGATAGTCGAGGATCGCATCGAGCAACTGATGCAGCCCGATCTGACGCGTGGATGAACCGTACAGAACCGGATAGAGTTTTCCTTGTCGCGTCCCGTCGCGAATAGCCTTCTTGAGTTCCTCCGAACTGAGTTCTTTTCCGTCCAGATATTTCTCTAAAAGCTCGTCATCGGTTTCCGAGACGTCTTCGACAAGCTGTTGCCGCGCCTCGTCGGCGGCCGCCTTGAGATCGGCGGGTATTTCCGCCTCGGCAAATTTTCCCGTGTCTGCGTCGTACAGATAGGCCTTCATCGCCAGCAGGTCGACGACTCCCTTGAACCCCCCTTCCGCCCCGATCGGCAGTTGGAGCCGAACCCCTTTAGCCTCGAGCGATTCGAGCATCGGCTGGAGCCGCTCATCCACGTTTGCCGTCTCGTGATCCATCTTGTTGACAAACAGCAAGCGGCCGAGCCCGAGTTCATTGGCTCGCGCCCACAACCGCTCCGACTCGACTCGAAGTCCGACAGAGGGATTCAGCACGAACAGGGCGCCGGCGAAAGCCCGCATGCAGTTAATCGAGTCTGCCAAGAAGGTCGCGTACCCCGGCGTGTCGACCAGATGAAGACTGAATTTTTTCCAGGTTAAGGAATGGAATGCCGTCGAAATTGACGCATAGTGTTTGATCTCTTCCGGCTCGTAGTCGAACACGGAGGTGCCGTCTTGAACCTTCCCCAGCCGCTGAGTTACCCCCGCCGCAAACAACATCGCCTCTCCGAGCGACGTCTTTCCCGACCCTCCTTGGCCCAGAATGCCGACGTTCCGAAGTTTCTCCAGCTCTGTTGCAGCCATGATGCGGCTTGCCTCCTTTCGTTACTCGTGCACTCGCGCCTTCTCTTGAAGCGAATTTCTCTCGTAAACGATTCTGAGCCCATCCAACGTCAAGAATTCGTCCACGTCGTGGATGGCGGAACATTCGGACGCAATCAAAGGAGCCAGCCCGCCGGTGGCGACGACTTTGGCTTGTGCCCTGTTTTCCCTCTGAATACGCCGGACGATGCCATCCACCAGACCGACATAGCCAAAGAAAACCCCCGCCTGAATCGATTGAATCGTGTTCCGACCTACCACTTCTTTGGGCTTGACGATCTCGATGCGCGGCAGCTTTGAGGCGCGCTGGAACAACGCTTCCAATGAAATCAACAGGCCCGGCGCAATCGCGCCGCCAACGTACTCCCCTCGTTTCGAGATAAAATCGACCGTCGTCGCCGTACCGAAGTCGACCACGATGCTCGCGTCCCGGTATTTCTCGTACGCGGCAATGCCATTGACAATCCGGTCCGCGCCGACGTCCTTCGGACTGTCATAAAGAATGGGCATCCCCGTCTTGATGCCGGGACCGACCATAAGGGGTTCGAGCTTAAAAAATTTTTCCGCCAGCTCCTGGGTAACGCTCACCATGGGCGGAACCACGCAGGAAACCACGACGGCGCGAATTTGGTCACAACGAAAACCCGCGGCGGCGACGAGATGAGCAATGATGACACCATAGGCATCGGCGGTCTGTTCGGCTTGCGTGAGCAATCGCCAATGGGTAATCAGCCTTTTTTCTTGGTAAAGACCCAAAACGATGTTGGTGTTGCCGATGTCGATCGCAAGAAGCATAAACTCGCTTACCCGGGCGATGGAATCACATCGCCGGCGATCACCCGTTGAAGCTTGCCATCCTCGCCGCGCAGGATCAACGCCCCCTGCGGATCGATGCCCGTCACCGTTCCGAAAAACACCTCCTCCAAAATCTCAACCCGCACCCTTTTTCCCTTCAGACCGAAGCGACTTTGCCAACGCGGCGCAATGGCGCCAAACCCGCAGTCTTCGAGAGTTCCATAGCACCGGTCGAGGTCTTGAATCAATCGCCGCAGAAAAGCTTCGCGATTAACGCTTTGTCGCCGCAGCGCGAGCAGCGACGTCGCCCGCTCGCGAATGCCGGGGGGCATCGACTCGAGCGGGAAATTCAGATTGATTCCGATCCCCAAAATCAAATAGTCCACACGATCTGCAGTCGATGACGCCTCGACCAAAATTCCCGCGAGCTTTCTGCCATCTATCAAAATATCGTTGGGCCATTTGATAACCGACGGTGTCGGGCTGAAGGCATCCACCGCTTCCGCCAGCGCCACGGCCGCGGTCAAAGTGATTTGCGGCGCATCCTGCGGCCGCAGCTTGGGACGGAGCACCACGGAAAAATACAGGTTGACGTAGGGTGGCGATACCCAGACCCGGCCCGACCGGCCGCGCCCTCGACTCTGTTGTTCGGCAATGACGATCTCGCCGTCCGCCGCTCCCCGCTCGGCGAGACCGCGGGCGTGGAGATTGGTGGAGTCGAGCTCAAAAAAATAATGAAATTTCCGGCCCAGCCGTTCAGTTCCGAGACCGTTCTGGACTTGCTCGAGTTGAAGCGGCCGACCCTCTTGCAGGGGTGGCGCGGCGTTAGAGTCAGAATCGTCAGCGGCCATGCATCGTAATCTTCATGTTGAAGTCCACGACCGGCGCCGAATGGGTCAGCGCCCCCGACGAGATGAAGTCGACACCCGTCTCGGCCACCTGGCGAATGTTCTCCAGCGTGATGCCGCCGGAGGCCTCGACCCAGGCGCGCTTGTTCACCAAGCGAACCGCTTCCGCCATCTGGGCGAGGGTCATATTGTCGACCATGATCACATCCGCCCCCGCGTCGATCGCTTCTTGGACTTGCCTGAGATTTCCCGCTTCAACCTCGACTTTGGCCATGAATGGAGCGTGACGTCTCACTGCTCTTACCGCCTCGGCAATCGAACCCGTCGCCTCGATATGATTGTCCTTCACCAGAGCCGCATCGTACAGGCCGATGCGGTGATTGGTCCCCCCACCCATCCGAACCGCGTATTTTTCCAGGGTTCGAAGCCCAGGTGTCGTCTTTCTCGTATCTAGAACCTTGCAGGGAAAATCTCTCACTGCCTCCACATATTTTCGCGTCAAGGTCGCCGTCCCCGATAAGCGTTGGAGAAAGTTCAACGCCGTCCGTTCGGCAAGCAGCAACGCGCGAACCGGACCTTCGGCCTCTGCGACCACTGTACCCTGCTGCACCTGGCTGCCGTCTTCGGCGAAAACCCGAACGACGACCTTCGGATCGATAAAGTAAAAAATCCGTTCCAAGAGAACCAATCCAGCGACCACGCCAGCTTTTTTTGCGCGAAATAGTCCCTTGCCTTGAGACTCCGCCGGGATGGTCGCCATCGTCGCCAAATCCCCGGCGCCGATGTCTTCATCCAACGAGTCGCGAATTAATCGCTCGATCTGCGGACTAACGAGAATATCCATGACTCTCAGCTCCTTCCTGTCTGGATTTCTTCGATTCTTTCCAGACTACGGTTCAGGGCGCGAATCTTTTCCTCGTACTGGGTCGCCTTGTCGCGTTCCTTTTGCACGACCTCTTCTTTCGCCTTGGTCAAGAACTCGGCGTTCGAGAGCTTTCTTTGAACGCGCGAGAGATCCTCCTCCGCCTTTCGAACCTCCTTGGTCAAGCGGGTATGCTCCTCTTGGAGGTTAATCATGCCGCCGAGTGGGAGGTACAACTCCGTAGAACCGACGATCGCGGTTGCAGCCCCCTTTGGTCGTTCACCGCCGGTTCGGTACTCTGCGCCTCCAACCCGCGCCAGAGCACGGAGGTAAGGCTCATGAGCCCGGAGCAGGTCGAGATCGTTTTCCGGACCGTAGAATATGGCCTTCACTTCCGTCGCGGGCGGGCAGTTCATTTCCGTCCGAAGATTCCTGATGGCGCGAATCGTCCCCATCAGAAACTCCATCTTCGTTTCGGCTTCCGAATCGATCCAGGCTTCTTCAGGCCGTGGATAGGGTTGCAGCATGATCGTCCGGCGGCCTTCGCCCAATACGTGCCAGATCTCTTCGGTGACAAACGGGATGATCGGATGGAGCAACAGAAGGATCTGTTGCAAAAGCTCAAGCAAGAGCCTCTGACTCTTGTCCGGATCGCCGGCCACCGTCCTGTTCAATGCCAGCTTGCTCATCTCAATGTACCAATCACAGAACTCGTGCCAGGTGAATTGGTAAAGAACATTGGCAAAATCGTTAAACCGATAACCCTCGGCCGCTTTTCTGCCCTCCGTGACTGTCGCGGCC
>DASTOD010000795.1:0-2309 GCA_035762645.1 Binatia bacterium
TGATTGTCCAATGTTGTGCAGGCCCCACAGGTCCCCAAACCGGGTGTCGTTGGGAGTGTTTGTTGTCTTTACGATGTAGTTAGGCTCGGCATATAACACGTTGGGATCCAGTCTATAGAGGGCGACGGCTTCTTGGACGGAGACGCCGCGCAGCTTGATAACCTCGAGTTGCTGTAAGATCTTGAAAAGTTTTTTGCGGGTGCCCGATACTCGGAAACGGGCCAAGTCTTTTCTGTATTCGTCTACTCCTTCGCGGTACTTAACGATGATCTCATCGGGGACATACTCCGGCTTCTCACGTTGAGGCTGGGCGGCATATCGAGGACCGGACTGTAGATCTAAAGCCAGGAAGGCAATTAGAGTGACGACTACAAAGATTGACCGCCGGATCATGAGTCCTCCCGAAATTGATTCGTCTCCTCCGCGCCCTCAGCGTCTCCGCGGTGAATACGCTTTGCCGACCTATTGAATTATCAGGAGTTACACAAGGCGGCCATACAGCGGAAGTTATATTTATCTATATCCGACGGATGTATATCGTTGTTAGAGGTAGGACCGTGGTTGTCTTCGCGAATGGAGGGGGAGAGGAAAGGCGGGGAGATTACCGAGTTGTCAGTAGAAATTAGGTGCAAAGGCTGACCGATTCCATTAAAATATCGGAGTTGGACTGGAAAAAATGGTCAAAACATTCCAAAACGTTACCTCAGCGCGCTCTGTGTCTCCTTAGAAAATTTGGCTGTTGGGGGCGTGGTTCACGCCGCATCCGCCATCGGTGAGATCTCCACTTTTAGTCCGAGGTCTTTGAGCTTGCGGACATGGTAACGGATCTGATGTTGGGGATTGAGTTTATCAAAGTAATCAGCACCCAGATCTTCGTAAGGCTTATGGTCGCGGAGCATGAAATAGACGGTCACGAGAAGACTGTGCTTGACCTCGCCAATGGCGCGCTTTTTTCCGCGCCGGCCCGCTAGACGATGATACTGCGACTTAAAATAGCTGTCCTTTTTCCGTACCGCCGCGTGCGCCATTTCCGTGAGCACCGCGTCGAGGTGACGGTTGGCAGCGGGAGTTTTGCCGCTTTTGCGTTTACCGGCACTCTCCCGGTTACCCGGGCAACGACCCGCCCAGGAAGCAAAGTGCTTGTGGCTGGGGAATCGACTCATGTCGGTCCCGGTTTCCGCCAACAGAGCCCGAGCGCCGCGCTCACCCACTCCTGCGATCCCATCGAGCTGATCGACGGCGGCACGAAACGAAGGGGGCGCTACGGCCCCCAGTCGCTCGCTCACGCGGGCGATCTCCTTTTCCAGAAAGTCGTACTGATCGAGCAACTGGCGCAACAAAAAGCGGTGATGGTCGCTCACCTCTCCCTCCAAGGCGCGTTGCAACTGCGGTATCTTCTCGCGCAGCTTTTTCTGGGCGAGATCCGCCAACACCCTTGTGTCTTTCTCGCCACCGATCAGCGCTTCAATCATCCTTCTCCCCGATACCCCCAAAACATCACTGGCCACCGATCCCAGCTTGATGTTGGCGGTCTCCAACACCTTCTGGATGCGGTTGTCCACGGCATTTCGCTGCTGCACCAGCTTGCTCTGCTGGCGCGTCAAATCCCGCAACTCTCGCTGCTGACGCTCCGGCACAAAACTCGGCTTGAGCAGCCCGCATTGCATCAACTGTGCGATCCACTCCGCGTCCTTCATATCGGTCTTACGTCCCGGCACCTTCTTGATGTGCTGGGCATTGACCACCCATACCTCCAAATGCCCTTCGAGCAGGTTGAAAACCGGCTGCCAGTACACCCCCGTCGATTCCATCGCCGCGTGCGTGACCTGCTGCTCGGTCAGCCACTGGCGCAGCTCTACAAGATCGGCCGTCATCGTGCCGAAGCGCCGCAGCGTGCTCTGCACCGTGCCATCCTTCGCATTGAGAATACGCACGCACGCCACCACACTATTCTTGTGCACGTCCATGCCGCAAACCCGAGCGTAGAGCGCCCCCAGCCCTGCCACGCTACCTTTCTTCTTGCTCATCATCGCTCCCCCTTTCCTACGGTGTACCCAGGGGACTTCCGGCTGTTCGATTCTCCTTCGCGTGCTCTCGTCGGCAGACAACGAGGCGACAATCTAAGGCGCCGAAGGATGTCCCAGACCACACTTCGTGTCGGGCTCTCGCGCTCCACTCACTTTTCGGTCTCTTCGCTGGGGCACCGCCCCTTACTTACCGCACTCTTGCCCCATTTTCATTTCCTAAAGGCGAGCGCAAGCTCATCAATCACTTCGTGGTGAAAAAATTCTGACCTCGGTTCGTCAGCT
>DASTOD010000796.1:0-5772 GCA_035762645.1 Binatia bacterium
CGCCGCGCGCTGGAAGCCGAATTTCAGCCGCAAATCGAATGGCTCAGCAACCGGTTCGCGTGGTACGGCACGGGGCAATTGTTCGACTGCCTCACTTTGACGTTCCGCGCGAACCAAGACGGCGCGTTCGTCGCGCATCACTATCGCCATAGCTCTGCCATGAGCACGTTTGTCGTCGAGTGCGACGCGGCGACCTGGCGTCGCGCCGGGCTCGACCGCGTGTCCGATCAGGAGAGCCGGGCCTACTGCGAGCGCACCTTTGCGCCAGATCTTGACGGCCATTCGCTCGTTTCCAACAAATCGATCTGGCGTCAATTTGCGCTGCTTGCGAACAGCCGGTGGTGGGCGGGCAATACCGTGTTGATCGGCGACGCGCTTCGAACGGTGCACTTCTCCATCGGCTCGGGCACGCGTCTCGCTTTCGAGGACGCCATCGCGCTGGAGCGGGCGTTCGGCGAAACGGGCGAGGACGTGCCGCGCGCGCTGGCGGCGTTCGAACGCGCGCGCCGGCCGGTTGTCGAGAAGCTGCTCGCCGCCGCTAGCGCCAGCTCCTACTGGTACGAGCGCTTCCCCGAGAAAATGGCCCTCAAGCCCGCGGAGCTTGCCTACGATTACATGACCCGCAGTGGGCGCATGACCGACACGCGCCTGCGCGAGCTTTCGCCGAAATTCATGGCGCGAGTGGAAGCCGGGCGGAGAGAAAGATCTTAGTGCGGCCATTTCTCTAAAAAATCGAAGCACGAAATCCGAAATTCGAAACAATTTCAAATGACTAAAATATCTAAAATTCCAAACAAACGTCCTTGGTATTCGGTGTTTTGGATTTTCCGGAATTGAGATTCGTTTGTCTCTGAATTTGTTTCGGATTTCGATATTCGGATTTCGGGTTTGACGAGGTAACGTTTTAAGGCTCCCAACCCCGGCCACGCACCCGCGCGGCGAAGCCGTAGATAGATTGTGTGCCTATGTTGACCATCACCACCCGGAAAACGTGAAAGGCGATGACGAGGGGCACGCTGATTTCCAGCGCTTGCGCGAGGATCGTCATCTCCGCCAGGCCGCCGGGCGCGGTGGCAATGATCATGGTGGCGATGGGTAGGCCGAACGCCCAGGCGAGGCCTGCGGCCATCGCCACCGAGGCGATCAAGACGAAAAACGAGTTCAGCAGCGCGAAGGGGATGAATAGCTTGTAGCGGACGAAGAAGGCGCGCTCGTAGCGCGCCCCGAGCACCAGGCCGAACATGAGTTGCGCGAAATCCGTCATCCAGCGCGGCACGGCGGAAAGCTGGATGCCACCGACCGTTAGCGCCGCGCCAAAAAAAATTGGCGCCAACAGGTATCCATTCTGTAACCGGAGCCGCTCCGATATTTCGCCCACGACGAAACCGAAGACCAACCACGGCGCCAATATCCAGTAATCCAGCGGCACATCCGGCCGGTACGCGGAACCTACGAGTGGGATGCCGCCATAGGTCAGCGCGAACGGAATCAAGATGACGACGAGCGAGACACGCAAGCTGTGGGCAACCGCAACGGGCGCGATCTGGGCACCATAGCGCTCCGCCAGGACGGCCATTGCCATGGCCCCGCCCGGTATCGAGGCGAAGAAGGTAGACCTCCCGTCCACACCCGAAACGCGGCTCAGGATGACGGCACCAAGCCCACCGACCACAAAGACCGCGACCGTCGCCGCCACGATAGCGGCAAAATTGGCGGCCAACTCTGCCAGCACGACGGGGGTGAAGTAGAGCGACACGGCGGACCCGAGGATCACCTGGCCCATTTGCCGGCCATAGGGAAGCGAGTGCATGCGCATCCCCATCAAGTTGAACGCGGCAACGGCGATCATCGGACCGATCATCCACGGAATCGGAGTGTCGAGTCGGTCGAACAGATAACCGGCCGGGATGCCGACGGCGAGTGTTTTGAGAATCGCAGGGAGCCGCTGCCGGAGATTGATGAATTCACTCATCGAGCACTGCTTTTTTGACGGTTGTTCCCGCTTTGTTGCCCAACGATCAGAAATATTTTGAGGCAGTGCGACACGACGTAGCGCAAAAAAATGTTGACTGATCTGTCTGGCTCTGACGGCGTCAGCATTCAGACGTATTTTTCGATAAGTGGGTTGTATTGACTCTGTGCAGGGTATAGCGTGAAAGAGTAATCAAACCCCATTACCTGCCGTTGATCTTACCTCAGAACTCTCGCTTAAACCAAAAAGACGAGGAGGGAAGTATGATAAAAAAAGGATCTGTCGTTAGTTTCGAATACACTGTCTCCGATGAGAACGGAGAGGTACTTGAATCCAACAAGGGGAAAGATCCAGTGACCTATACCCACGGGCAGCACGAGATAATTCCAGGCCTGGAGAAAGCGCTCTCCGGAATGGAGGTCAACGAGGAAAAGAGCATTCGCGTCCAACCGGAGGAAGCGTACGGGCCGGTTGATCCCGAAAGCTTCCAGGAAGTTCCCAAGGCTGACATTCCGGCTGCGGCGCTTAAGGTCGGGACCGCGCTCGGCGCACGCGGCCCAAAGGGAGAAGAGATTGTTATTCATGTCCGGGACATTAAGGAAGAAACGGTGATTCTAGATTTCAACCATCCGCTGGCAGGAAAAACCTTGAATTTTGACGTCAAGGTGATCGAGGTCGCGCCGACGGAGTCTTAGCCGGTTCGTTTCGTCCGAAGGCTCGCGAAATCAAGTCTGGCTTATAGCGTATGGTTTATGGCATATGGTTCGACCTATATGCCATAGGCCATCGGCCATATGCGATTTAGCGGCGCGCACCTCGCCTCTGCGAGCTTTTTGCGCAGCCGCACCAAATTATTCGAACTCCCTAGTAATTTGACATCGGAAGAGCCTGTCGTATACGCTTTCCATAGTTAAGAGGCCTGGCCGGTCCATGCTCCGGGGTCATGCCCGAAATCGGTACCGGCCGGCAACACTGGAGGCGCCATGGCTAAACCCCAAAAGAAAGCTCCGATCTCGGAAAACGAAGCGCAGGCCGCAGCGGCGTTCCGTGAAGCGTTCCACGCCCGAATGCACGCAAACCATATGTATGGCCTATGGGAGCTGGCCAGCCAGATGACGGCTCATCCGCAGCCGAAAATGATCCCTCACATGTGGAAATGGTCCCTGCTCGAGTCCATCATCGAGGAATCGGGAAAAGCGGTACCCGTCGGTGACGAGCGGCGGGCGCTGCAGCTCTTCAATCCCGGCCTGGGCGGTCGGTGGGCGACCACAAACAACCTGATCGCCGCCGTGCAAATTCTCCTGCCCGGAGAGGTGGCTCGCGCGCACCGCCACACTCCGACGGCGATCCGCTTCATTATAGAAGGCGCCGGGGCCTATACCGCCGTCGACGGCGAGCGCGTCTACATGATGCCGGGCGATTTGATATTGACGCCAAGCTGGGCCTGGCACGACCATGGTAACGAAACCAACGAGAGGGTCGTCTGGATGGATGGGCTGGACATCCCGCTGATCGCATCTCTGGAAGCGATGTTTTTTCAGTTTTACACGGCACAACAGGTTCCATCGACCCGTCCGCCCAATGCCTCCAAACAGCTCTACGGCCATGCCCATATCAGTCCCGCTTGGATTAAAGAAAGGCCCCAGTCCTCGCCGCTCTTGCTTTACTCCTGGGATCAAACCTGGAAAGCCCTTGAGGCTCTGCGCGATCATAAAGGCAGCGCGTATGACGGCATCCTGTTAGAGTATCGCCACCCGCAGACCGGCGGCCCGGTCATGCCAACGATGGCGTGTATGGTGCAACTGCTGCGCCCCAACGAGCACACCGATGCGCACCGCCATACGGGCAGCGCGGTGTATTATGTGGTCAAAGGCGAGGGGTATACGGTGGTTGACGGACAGCGTTTCGACTGGAGCAAAGGGGATATCATCGTGTTGCCTCCCTGGGCGCTGCACGAACACGCCAACACTTCAGCGAAAGCGGACTCGGTGCTGTTTTCGATCCAAGACGCTCCGGTGTTCCAATCCCTCGGCCTTTACTATGAAGAACCGTTGAGCGGCGAAGGCAGCCGCCAAAAGGTGACTTCGACGTTCGCGGCGGCGTGATCCGGAACCTCTGCTTCCAACCACACAAGACACAACGATGTAACGGCGGGTTTTAAATCCGCCCCTACTTCGGACCTGCACCGACCGGTGAAAAAATTTGTAGATTCTTGTGCAGGGACTGCATGCACGAAGTCCTTTTAAGTTTGACATAACACTTCGTTATCGGATAGTGTCTCGCGCGTACGTACGGGGCCAGTCTGTTTTCTGAGCTAGCCGTCTGAGGCTGTGGAACGCACCGGGTCGTCGGGGTAATTTTGAGTGCTCAGTGGCTACCCCACTAAAGCAAATTCCTATCATTCATTTTACCGGCAGTTGAATTCGAAATGGCGCCTGTGGGGCTTGCCGCGCTGGCTCGCGGGCGCCAAGGGCCAATGGGGCGAGATGCGACGCACCGCGAGCTCGCACCGGGGTCTATGGCATTCCTGATGAACGAGAACATCATGCGCAAACTGCGGGTATTGGCCAAGGAAATTACCCGACTGTTCAGGCTGTCCGACGGAGGTTCCGCTCAAACCGGACGCTACTTCCTCCAAGTGCTGTTCCTCGCGGCCGCCTATGTGTTTTCCGGCTGGCTTGGGTCGCTGCTGGCCGTCCCCCCCGGTTATGCCACTGCCGTCTTTCCCGCGGCCGGTGTCGCGCTCGCGGCGTTGTTGCTGTATGGCGCGCCATTGGCTCCGGGGGTGTGGCTCGGTTCGTTCGTAATGAATCTCGCCATCGGCTACCAGGGAAGCGGGCACGTGACGGCCACCGCCGCAGCGCTGGCCGCGACCATAGCCATCGGGTCCACGGCCCAGGCCTTGGCGGGAGTCTGGCTGATACGGCGCGCGATCGGCTTCCCCAATCCGCTGGATCGCGAGAAGGACATCGGATTGTTCCTGCTGCTGGGTGGGCCGTTGAGCTGCATGGTCAGTGCAACGACGGGCGTGACGAGCCTCCAACTCTATGGTGTGATCGCGACCGATCAGTACCTCCATAACTGGGTGGTTTGGTGGGTGGGGGATGCGATCGGCGTGGTCGTCACCACGCCGCTGCTGTTCGCGATTCTTGGCAAGCCGCGCCCGGCCTGGCGGCCCAGGCGCACGGCACTTGTCTTGCCGCCCATCGCATTGCTCGCCGCCAGCGTTGCGTTGTTCCTGCTGGCGAGCCGTTGGGAGCAGGACCGCCTGCGCGTCGCGTTTCACCAGCGCGCCGAGACCGTGGCGACTAACCTGCAAACCGGTGTCGGTGGCTACCTGCAATTTCTGCACGCCATGGAACGTTTCTACGTGACTTCCAGCACAATCGAGCGGCACAAGTTTCACCAGTTTGTGCAGACCGCGTTGCGGGATTTTCCCGGCCTTGCCGCACTCAGCTGGAACCCGCGCGTGCGCGATGCCGCGCGTGCGTCGTTTGAGGCGGCGGTTCGGCGCGAAGGTTATGCGGGTTTTCGGATCATGGAGCGCGATGCGCAGGGCCGGTTGCGGCCGGCCGCGCGCCGCGATGAGTACATTGTTGTGACGTATATCGAGCCTTATGCCGGAAACGAGGCCGCGTTGGGGTATGACATTGGCTCGGATGCCAGGCGCCGGGCGGCGATCGAGCGGGCGCGCGATAGCGGCACGACGGTAGCTACCGGACGAATCCGACTGGTGCAGGAACCCGGAGAACAGTGGGGAATACTTCTGCTCCAGCCGGTATACCGGGACGGCGAGGCGC
>DASTOD010000797.1:0-5490 GCA_035762645.1 Binatia bacterium
TGTCTATGTGGGCACTTACTGCCAGCCGATGATTCCCAGTCTCTACCAGCCTGTGGCTGACCCGATGGAAACCATCCGCACAATCAAAGAGATCGGCCCGGAACGCTGCATCATCGGCAGCGACTTCGGCCAGGTGCTGCATATGGATGCGATCGACGGCATGCGCGTCTTCATCCGCGCGCTCCTCGGCTTCGGCATCAAGCCGGAGGAAGTCAAGGTGATGTTGAAAGACAATCCGGCAAAGCTGATGTGGCTGGACTAGGCCGCTGAAAAACGCCCACCTGCTTCGTTGCGCTTGAAGCCAAAGAACTCGGAGTGTCTCGCGCAAAGAGCGCAAAGGACGCCAAGAGGGAGAAGAAACTTTACCGCAGAGAACGCAGAGATCATCCGTCATTCCCGTGAAAACGGGAATCCAGGTTTAGATCTTTCTTTGCATTCTTGGCGCTTCCTACGACTTTGCCAGGAGAGGCTTGGCGCGAGAAAAAGATGATCTTTGTGTTCCTTGCGTTCTTTGTGGTTACACTGTCTTCCTTACCGCCATAGTTGTTTCGTTGCCAGGCGTGCGCCCTCCGCCATCCCCTGAAACTTCGCCCAGACCACGGTAGGATGGACCTCCGGATTGTAAGTCGCCTGAGACGAGAAACCGCAGTCTGAGCCGGCGATCACATTTTCCCGACCCACGAGTTTGGCGAAGCGAATGATCCGCTCGGCGATGAGCTCTGGGTGTTCGACGATGTTGCTCGCATGCGTGACCACGCCGGGGATAATCACCTTGCCCTCCGGCAGCTTCACGGTTTCCCAGACATGGTACTCATGCTCGTGCCGCGCGTTCGCAGCTTCAAACGAGTAGGCTCCGGCATCGACTTTTAAGATAAGCTCCACGATGTCTTTCAGCGGCGCGTCATTGACGCGTGGCCCTTCATTGATGCCATAGCAGGTGTGGAAGCGGATCTTTTCCGCCGGAATGCCCCGCAGCGCATGGTTCAGCGCTTCGATGGATCTTTCGCCAATCTTTCGTCGCTCGGCGAGACTTAGCGATGGATCGTGGCTATGCACTTCCGTGAGCCACGGGTCGTCGATCTGAAGGATGAAGCCGGCATCAACGATCGCTCGGTACTCGGTCCGCAGAGCGTCGCCGACCGCTTGCAGGTACTCTTCGTCGCTGCCGTAGTACTCGTTGACGCCAATGCCGCTCGGAGCGACGGCCGGCATGAAAGCTTCCTCGACCTTCACTCCTCCGAGCGCGGCCTTTAGATTCTCGATGTCTTTCCGGATCGCCTCTTGCCCTCGATAGCTCACCGGCCCGGTGCATACCATGGGAGTGCGTGGCGCTATGGCTCCCCCCATCATGCGCCGGCTGAAGTATTGTTCGTAGTATTCCGGAAAGGCGGCCACTTCTGCAGCCCACTGCTTCCAGGTGCCGCGTTCCGGCGTCTTCGCTTCAAAGCCGGCAACCCGCTCGCGCACGTACGCGAAGAATCCTGGTTTCCCCTGCTCGCCGTCCGTCACAACGTCGATGCCACATTCGGCTTGCTTACGGACAACCTCAACCACCGCGGTCCGAACCCGCTGAGCGTAGGCGCTCTCGTCGTATGGGTCGCGGTTCATTTTTGCTTTCATCATATCGAGAAGGTCCTTCGGCCGCGCCAAACTGCCGCAGTGAGTCGTCAAAATCCGATCCGTACTCCGTTTCATGATTGTCCTCCGTTCCGATGTTAAAAGAGAGAAGACGGGTTAGACTAGAAAAAATGATTCTGCTGAAAAACCCCCGTTCATCCTTCGAGCCTCAGAGCCTGCCCTGAATTTATCGAAGGGACGAACGGAGGAGCGACCGAAATCATCGGAGATTTTTCCGTTCATGCTGAGCTTGTCGAAGCTTTCTTAGAGTTTTTCAGCAGAATCAAAAAATCGGAATCAGATTACTTATTCCGCGACTCCTTATCAAATGGTAGTGAACCCGAGGGAAAACAGCCTTGATCTACTTTTCCAGAATACGGATGCCTTTTTCTCCGCACCACTCCGTGAGCGCTTGCTCGACGGAGTCGGCCTCAAATTTAAGCCACTTCTCGAGCAGCCCCTCGGACTGCAAAAATTGTTTGAAGCGGCGGTAAGCACCCGGGCCGCGGAAGAAGCTCTTTGCCAGAGTGTAGTGGTCAGGTAACTCTTCTCTTACGAAGCGCAGCGCAAGGTTCATTCCGAGGTTTAGATCGTTCTTGTGCGGTATGGCGAGGTAACGATCGGACGAGTCAAGATCGTCAGGGAGATCCTCCTCCATCGGGTTCAGCTCTGACGTCCAATAGATCTGACCGGTATCGAGGGAGATATAGGCGTTGTGCTCCGTCGGTGGCGCGGAGCCAACGAAATCGAAGGCCAGCAAGAGATCATCGTATTTGACTGCTGTCATGGCATTCTCGCAGTGCGCTAATGTATAGCGCGCAAAGAGACCTTCATTTTCAGTTAGAACTTCCCCAAGCAGGTACCTCAAGCCGTGGGGTAGCCCAACGCCGACAAATCCGTGGTGATTTCATCGAGGATCAACGGATCGTCGATCGTTGGTGGAACACGGTATTCGTCGCCATCAGCGATTTTCTTGATAGTGCCGCGCAGAATCTTACCCGACCGGGTCTTCGGGAGCCGCTTGACGACGATCGCGACTCTGAACGCGGCCACCGGGCCGATCCTCTCGCGCACCAGTTGGAACAGCTCCGTCAAAATCTCATCATGAGGACGCCGCACCCCGGCCTTGAGCACGACAAGCCCCAGCGGAATTTCTCCCTTGATCGCGTCCTTGACCCCTACCACAGCGCATTCGGCGACAGCCGGATGGGAGGCCAGCACCTCTTCCATTGCGCCGGTGGAGAGACGATGCCCGGCCACGTTGATGATGTCATCCGTGCGGCTCATGACCGACAGGAAGCCCTCCTCATCCTTGTAACCCGCATCCGCGGTCAGGTAGTAGCCGGGAAAGGCGCTGAGATAGGATTTCTGGTAACCGTCATCGTTGTTCCACAATGTTGGAAGACATCCCGGCGGCAAAGGGAGCTTGATCACAAGGCTGCCGATCTGACCTGGCGGCAACTCGTTTCCATCATCGCCAAGCACGCGAACCTCATAGCCGGGCACAGGCTTTGCGCACGACCCAGGTTTCACAGGAAGCATTCCCAAGCCAACGCAATTCGCTCCAACGGGCCAGCCCGTTTCGGTTTGCCACCAATGATCGATCACGGGCACACCCAGCTGCTTTTGTGCCCATAAGAGGGTGTCAGGATCGCACCGCTCTCCGGCAAGGAATAGAGTGCGGAAGCCGCTCAAATCGTACTTGCGCATGTAGTCGCCGTTCGGGTCTTCGCGCTTGATCGCCCGAAACGCCGTGGGCGCGGTAAACAAAACCCTCACGCCATGCTGAGAGATAAGCCGCCAGAACGCGCCCGGATCAGGAGTGCCGACCGGTTTCCCCTCGTAAAGCACCGTCGTATTCCCGTTGAACAGAGGCGCATAAACAATGTACGAGTGTCCGACGACCCAACCCACATCTGAAGCTGCCCAATAGACCTCACCCGGCTCTGCTCCATAGATGTGCTTCATGCTCCATTTGAGCGCCACCAGATGCCCGCCATTATCGCGCACGATCCCTTTGGGCATGCCCGTCGTCCCCGAGGTGTAGAGGATGTACAACGGATCGGTCGAAGCGACCGGAACACATTCGGCCGGCTTGGCACTTGCCATCAGCTCCGACCAATCGAGATCGCGTCCAGCGATCATCGATGCGGTGGCGTGAGAGCGCTGAACAATAATGCACCGTTCAGGCTTTACTAAAGCCAACTCAATCGCCTTATCGAGCAGAGGCTTGTAAGGGAGCACACGGTCCACTTCGATGCCGCAGGAAGCTGAAACAATCAGCTTCGGTCGGGCGTCAGTAATGCGGTTGGCGAGCTCATGGGCGGCAAAGCCCCCGAAGACCACTGAATGGATGGCCCCGATTCGAGCACAGGCCAGCATCGCAACGATCGCCTCAGGCACCATCGGCATGTAGATGATGACCCGATCGCCTTTCTGAATCCTTTGGCGCACGAGCACTCCGGCAAAGCGCGCCACCTCATCCAGCAACTCGCGATAGGTGAATGTCTTGATCGTTTCGGTGACGGGGCTGTCATAGATGAGCGCAGGCTGGTTCGCCCGACCGCTTTCTACGTGCCGATCAAGGGCATTGTAACAACTATTGACCAGTCCTCCAGTGAACCAGCGGTAGAACGGAGGCCGCGAATCATCAAGCACCCGGTCCCATTTCCTGTACCAATGAACCGCTTCGGCTGCTTCTGCCCAGAAGCTTTGCGGATCATCGAGCCAGCGCGCGTAGACTTCATCGTATGTACTGTTCATCGTTTGGTCCTCCGACGTCAGTTAGACCGCTAGTACTTGGCATGGCTGAGCCCGGACCCCCACCTCTTTCCTCCCCCGCGAGCGGGGGAGGATGAAGGAGAGGGAAAGGCCACTATATCAAAAGAAAATAATCGGGCGCCAGGAACGCGTCTGCCGATGAAAAGGTGCAAGGTGATCTACGGATTCCATACGGAACTGTTACTTGTGGTGCTTGGTTACGGCGGCGAATCGCTCGATCACATGGCGCATCATGGCAAGAGCGAGCTCGTGCTCGCCCATGAACACCTTTCCGGCATTCTCTTTTTGAAGCAGCACCGCCTCCTCTTCACTATGCGTGCGCATGACGGTCTCGATACGCGGATTGAGCGTGCGCGCGATTTCAATCATACGGCGCACGTCCAGCGTATCCGGGGTCGCGATCACCAACATGCACGCCCGTTGGATATGCGCCTGAATGAGGACGGCAGGTTCCGAGGCGTCGCCGGAAACGGCCGGTATGCCGCTCTCGCGCAACTCCTCGACGATCTCACGATTCTCTTCGGCCACGACAAACGGTATGCCGTTCTCGGTCAGCGCTTCACCGATACGGCGGCCGACTCGGCCATAGCCCGCGAGTACCACCTGTCCGGTAAGGCGATTCAGATCGACCGACATCGGCAGCACCGCGAGCGGATCGTCGGGGCGTTCGAAGGTCTGCGCGAGTTTCGAGCGCGATCGAATCCACTCTTGCACAGGCTCGATGGCTTGGAACACCAGCGGATTCAGCGCAATCGAGATGAGTGCCCCTGCCAAGATAAGGCTCTGGCCTTCTGGCGGGAGGACCCCCAGGGAAACCCCCAGGTTGGCCAGGATGAAAGAGAACTCACCGATCTGAGCCAGGCTCGCCGATACCGTGAGCGCTGTGTTGAGCGGGTAACGGAAGAGAAGGACGATAAAAAACGCGGCCAGCGATTTGCCGAACATGATAATCCCCACGACGACGAGGACGTGAAGCGGATGGCGAAACAGAACGTTCGGATCGAACAACATGCCGACCGATACGAAGAACAGAACCGAAAAAGCATCCCTCAAGGGCAAAGATTCTTCAGCCGCTCGGTAACTTAGAGGGGA